>CAZRTO010000017.1:0-15948 GCA_964603025.1 uncultured bacterium
CTGGCCGAGCCGTCGGTTGGCAGGACATGATTGGGTCCCGCGATATAGTCGCCGGCCGCCACTGGAGAGAACGGCCCCATGAATACGGCGCCGGCATTAGTCACCTGCTCCAGCAGTTTTTGAGGCACCGCCACCATCAGCTCAAGGTGCTCCGGAGCTATTTGATTAGAGAGTTTTACGGCTTCTTCCAGCGTCTTTACGGTCTTGATAGAACACTGTTTAAGATGGCCTGTCTTTTTCAGCTGGTTCTTCACATCCCGTTCAATTTCGCGTGAAGTGGTTATAAGCACTGCCGTAGAATCCGGATCGTGCTCGGCCTGCGACACCATGTCCAGGGCAACATATCTTACATCCGCGGTTTCGTCCGCGATTATGACCACATCGCTGGGCCCGGCAAGCTTGTCTATGCCGACCTGCCCGTAAAGCATCTTCTTTGCAAGAGTGACAAAGATATTGCCCGGACCGACTATCTTGTCCACGCGCGGGATAGTCCTTGTGCCAAACGCCATGGCTGCTATCGCCTGGGCTCCTCCGATCTTGAATATGTTCCTTATGCCCAGCTCCCGCGCCGCGGCCAGCACATACGGACTTATTTTTTTATCCCTGCCCGCCGGAGTGGTCATTATGATATTTTTTACCCCGGCGATCTGTGCCGGGATGGCGTTCATGAGAACGGATGAAGGATAAGGCGCGCGCCCGCCCGGAACATATATACCGACTGAATCAATCGGAATACTCCTCAACCCGAGGACAGAATCATCATCAAGCGTTTCAAACCACTGGTCGGGCTTCTGGTTCTCGTGATAGGCGCGTATGTTCTTGACCGCCCTGCGCAAAGAGCCGAGATATTCCCTGTCCACTTCGGCGTAGGCCTTGTCGATCTCTCTGGCCGAAACCTTCATCTGTACCGCCGTCTTAAAGACCGCTTTGTCGAATTTGGCACAGTACTTGAGCAGCGCCCTGTCGCCGCCCCGCCTCACGTCGTCGATTATTTTCTTTACTGCGGCTTCACGGTCGCTTTTCACAGTAATTTTGACCCCTTCTTTACGATCGAATAATCCGCGAGCACCACCCCGTAGATCATCTCCACAAAATCCTCTATTATACAGTTCTCCCCTATTATACAGTTCTTTAGCTTTACATCCTTGCCTATCTTGGAGTTGCGCAGTATGATCGAATCCTCGACGACCGCCCCTTCTTCAAGAGAGACTTTTTCCCCTATAACCGAAAAGCTTTTGACGCTGGCCTTATCAGAGATCCTGGCGTCTTTGCCTATGATCAGAGGCGCCCTGAGCTTGGCAGAAGCGCTTATCTCCGCGGACGGATGCACCCAGGTGTTTTCTCCGCGCTTTTTGCCGTCAATGCTCACTCGGACCTCCCCGTTCAAGATATCCTTGTGGGCCTGCATATACTTTTGCGGGCTGCCTATATCCATCCAGTACGCCTCGGACACCAAAGCATAGACCTTTTCTCCTTTTTCAAGAAGTCCCGGAAACAGCTCTCTTTCAAAAGAATACGGCTTGTCGGACGGAACATCGTTGAATACCGACGGATCAAGGACATAAATGCCGGCATTTATATTTTTGACCGTGACCTGTTCCCAGCTCGGTTTCTCAAGGAACCGGATGGCCCTTCCTGAATCGTCGGTCAGCACAAGTCCGTAGGGGGTCGGATCTTCGACCTCCGTAAGGGCTATGGTCGCTCTTGCCCCGTTCTTCTTATGGAATTTGATAAGTTCGGAAATATCTATGTCGGTAAGTATGTCGCCGTTGAAGACTATCAAAGGCTCATTATCGAACAGGTTCTCGGCGTTCTTGACCGCGCCCGCGGTCCCCAACGGGGTCTTCTCTATGGAATAGCTTATCTTAACCCCTAGGTCGCGGCCGTCGCCCAGTATAAGCTCCATATTGGACGGCAGATAATGGAGATTAAGTATTATATCCGTTATGCCGTAGCGCTTCAAAAGCTCTATCTGGTGGATGACAAAAGGCCTGTTGGCCACCGTCACGACCGGCTTGGGCCTGTTGTATGTGAGCGGGCGCATCCTGGTGCCGAACCCGCCGGCTATTATTACGGCTTTCATTTACTATTTCCCCAGTTCTTGTTTGAGCCTGTCTATGGCCTTCACCGGCATCGGGTCCTCGCCGCCCAGCACTGCCAGATAAAGACTGACAAAATCCCCGAAATAGCAAAGCGACAGCATCCTGGCCAGAAGCGATCTCCCGGCGGAATGTACTTCCGCGACTCCGGCAGTGCTGCTTTCTATGATCTTTCTGGTAACATCTATGCGCTTTTTCATTTTGTCGCTTTCGTCGCCATCCCGCAACAACACCACAAAAATGTCCTTGGAGCCTTTGCCCGCGAGATTGACTATCTCGTTGTGGTCCAGTTCGGGAAAAACATTGTGGCATGAATTCATCTTGCTGTTCTCGCTTATCTGGCATTTCCACCTGTAAGCGGCCGCGTCACTGCCGCCATGCGAACCGAAAATATACGGCATCCTGCCGATCAAGGACCCGGCGATCTTTTTTGCGGCGTTCACGGCCTGCGGCTTGCCGGGCCCAAGATCTCCGGCCATTTGCTCGAGTATGCTTATGGATTCGTCAAGCTGGCCAGCAAGCCCGGCTTCCGGAAAAAGTTTTGAGAGGACGGATATGACCGGGACCAAAAGATAAGGCATCGAAGCCCTCGGGGGAAATCCCTCTGGTATGCTGAACAGGATATTCCCGTTCAAAGATGCCAGCGAGCCGAGGCGCCCTCCGGAGGTCACCGCGACGATCTTTGCTCCGCTGCGCGCGGCCGCTTCATAACACGAAAGCGTCTCTTCCGTGTTGCCCGAATAACTGAGAACAAAAACAAGAGTGTCCGGACCTGTGAACCGCGGGATCTCGTACCCTCTTGACACAGCCGAGGGGACCTTTAATGCCTTTGATATCAGATTTGAGGATATGTCCGCGCTGATCGCCGAGCCCCCCATGCCGCAAAAAAGTATATTTTTGAACCCGGGATCTGCCTCTGCCGGGGCAAGGGCTGGCGCAATGGACCGGGCGTCCTTCATCATTTCCGGGAACCTGGATATCAGAGCTGCCATCCCGCCGGGATCTATTTTTGACAGCATCGCAGTATCGTCAAGAACGCTCATTTTATCATCCCCTTGATCACTTCGACCGCTTTGTCCATTTGCACATCTTTTTCGTTGTCTTCATCCGGGAATTCGGGTTCTTTCTCGTCGTCTCCGCTTTCACCGTTGTCCCTCTCTCTACCGGTCCTTACCTCTATATCGGGATATATCCCTTTTTTTGAGATATCATGGCCGCTCGGGGTCAGGTACTTGGCCACCGTCAGCAGAACAGCGGAATTGTCCGGAAGCTGCCGTACGGATTGGACCGAAGCTTTGCCGAAAGTATGATACCCAACGAGCGTGCCGTAATTATTGTCCCTGACGGCCCCCGCAAGGATCTCTGAAGCGCTGGCGCTTCCCTCATTGATCAGCATGACCAGAGGCCCCTGCCATATGCGCTCGCCTGAAGACCTCATGGCCTCCCTGCGCCCCTCCCTGTCCACGGTAAAGACTATTATATCGTCCTTTTTGAGGAACATGCCCGCAATATCGGCCGCATTGGAAAGAAGACCTCCGCCGTTGTTGCGCACGTCAAGGATGAGGCCTTTTGCCCCTTTTGAGATCGATTCGTTCAGGGCCTTTCTTATTTCGCTGCCGGCATTGATGTTCTCGAACGTATTCAGTTTGATATATCCTATCTTATCCGGAAGCATTTTGTATTCCACGCTCTTGACCACTATGTTGTCCCGGACTATGGAATAATCTCTTTTCTCCTTTTGGCCGCGTTTGACTATGCCGAGCTTGACGGTCGTCCCTTTTTCCCCGCGTATCATGCTCACGGCTTCTTCGAGCCCCATATCCCTGGTAAGCTTGCCGTCTATACTCACGATCGTGTCCCCCGATCTGAGCCCGGCTTTTGAAGCCGGCGTGTCCGGTATCGGCGAGATAACGGTTATCTTCTTGTCCTTTATCCCTATGTATATACCTATCCCTGAATAGGACCCCTTCATTCTCATCTGCATCTCCCGAAAGGGCTTGGGTTCCATGAACCTGGTGTAGGGATCGTCCAGGGAATCGAGCATTCCCTTGATGGCGCCGTAAATGAGCTTTTGGTCGTCAACTTTTTTTTCAACGTAATCGCTTTTCACAAGCTCAAGGACCTGCATGAATACCTGGAGCCTCTGGTTAAGGCTGCCCCAAGCGGACACCGCCTTTTGCATCCCTGCGAAGGACACCGAAAGGACCGCGGCTACGACCAAATATTTAAAGACCTCTTTCTTCATCTTGCCTCCGTTCTTTTTATGGCAGCCATTTCTCTGGGTCCTGAGTGGCCCCGTTGCGCCTGACCTCAAAATGCAGATGCGGTCCGGTGGAATATCCCGTACTTCCGACAAGCCCTATGACCTGTCCCTTGTCGACCTGCTGGTCTTTTTGCACATATATGCGGGACATGTGCGCATATACCGTGGAAAAACCCTTTCCGTGGTCTATGATCACCGCTTTGCCATACCCGCCCCACCAGCCGGAGAATATGACCTCTCCGCCGTCGGCCGCCTTTATCGGCGTGCCGTAGGAATTGGCTATATCAAGCCCGGTATGGAACTGCATTCTTCTGGAAAAAGGACTGCGCCTGTTGCCGTACCTTGATGTGATCCTGCCCTGCAGAGGCCAGATGAACTTTCCGGTACCGCCCTTGACGACTATCCCTTTTGCGGCACGCTCCGCGACGAGTTTTTGGATGTGCTTTTCGATCTCTTTGGAGATCTGCTCCAGCTCCTCTATTTTCTTCTCATAATCCCTTCTCCTGGCCTCCAGGGCCTGATTGGCCTTCTCTTTTTCCTGGGCTTGTTTTTCGATATTCTTCTTTTTGTATAGAATGTACGAAGCCAGCTGCTTTATTTCCTGCGTCACGCCTTCGACCTGGGATTTTTTTGAGGAGATCTTGCTGTATTCGGACGAGATCTCGTTGGCAAGCCTCAGGTCGCGGGACATTATCTTCTCAAAATAGTAGCTTTTGCTTATAAAATCGCCGAGAGTATCGGCTGACAGGAACAGCTGTATATAGTTCAGCCCTCCCGATTTATAGACCTCTCTTATCCTGTCCTTGAGCAGCCCGCTGCGCTGCCCCAGTTTGTCGCGCGTCTCTTCAAGGGATGACTGCAGGTATTTAAGCCTTCTTTCGTTGGCCTGTTTCTGCTGTTCCGCCCTTGAGAGCTGCCCTTCGGTCTTTTTAAGGTCCCTGTTGATTATGAACAGCTGCTGGACTACGTTCTTCTGTTCTCTTTCGGTCCTCTGAAGCCTGGCCTTGCTTTCCTCAAGTTCCTGATATATTTTGTTGAGCTCTTCTCTTTTCTCGGTAAGCTCGTCCTTGTCGGTCTTTTGCTGTGCAAAGGACGCAGATGATAGCAAGAGCGCGAAGACCGAAATAAGGGACAATATTTTCCTGTGAGAGAGAGATTTCACAATTACATTATAATACAAGGGGTTATAAAACAAAACCCCCCGGAAACCGGGGGGTTTTTGTGTCAGGGAACAGTTGTCATCCTAGAAAGAATGGCTGTATCCCAAAGCGGCGTTGAGCCCTTTAAGCGCGGCCACGCCAGAGGCATATTTCAGCCCGGCGTATCCAAGCTCTCCGTAGATCTTGCCCATATCGGTAATATTGTGCTTACCGCCCAGGAACGCTTCATAGCCCCATCCTCCGGTCCTCTCTCCGTTGACCTTGACAGGAAGGATGTAAGCCGCTCCGGTATACCAGTCGACCGGTATGGCCGGGTTCTTCAGGAAATCAAGCGCATAGGTGCCGCCGAGTTTGACATCGACGGATTTCATCGGGTTGTCTATGGCCGCTGCGCTGTTCGGGTTATTTCCGGTCAGATAATCCAGGCTGAGCCTCGCGGCCGCGCCGGGTATCCAGTTGGCCAGAGAATAATCCATGTCCATAGTTATCCCAGGTATGCCCGCGGTCAATCCTGCCTTCGCGCCCAGAGAAAGTCCCATGCCCTTAGACGCGTCCGATTTTGCGGTTACCGATGGAGGCGGAACTACCGCTGCCGGTTCGGGAACAACTTTGTCAGGCGACACAGGGGCTGGTTTCACCGGCGTGATCTTTCTCGGCGTCGGCTTTACCACTTTTCTGGCCGGAGCGGCCAGAAGATCCGCAGATAATCCTGCGATAAGAGAAACGCTCAATATCAATGCTAATATCTTTTTCATTTTGTACTCCTTTTTCGGTTATTGATCGCGCGACCGGCCTCTCAGACCCGTCAAATAAAGAGAATCCTAGTTGCCTCTTTTTTTTCGGAGTCCCGGACCGACGCACGCAAATGCTTGCGGCAACCGAAAATATTTCACCTCCTTTGAACCCCGCAAAGCTTACTAATAATTATCCCTTAAGGGCGCATAAAGTCAAGAGGGGTCAGATGCGTGATATTTTTATATTGCCCGATATGCCCATCCTGTCGCCTTTGATTATGAGCAAGCCGAGTATCCTTTTGTTCTTTGAATACAGGGAAAGTGCTTTTTCTATATCCCCTGTATTCTTGATATCATTGCATATGGCCGTAGCCGCGGCGTCGGCCATAGCTGCAGAAGAGGACTTGACGACCACCGCGTCCGCGCAGCCAAAGCTGAGCGAATGTCCGACCGTCCCGGAAGAAGTGCATATCCCCAGCGGGGTTTCCGACGGATCTATTTCAAGCGATATCTTTTCGGAAAACGGGGAGCCCCCCGCAAAAACGGCTACTTTTCTGGGAACAGAGGTCTTAATGAAAATATCGCCTCCGTTCTCCACTATGACCTGCGAAGATCTCTTCAAAAGTTCTCTGCCCACAAGATCGGAAAAAGCTCCCGCCACCGCCGCCATGGGCCCTACCTTCATTGCCGAGGAGGCCTTGATCATTTTCTTTGCTATCCTGGGAGCAAAAAAGTCGTATCGAACCGGGACCAAAGACGCTTCGAACCCCGGTCTGCCCGTTATGTATTTTTCAAGCTGAAGCCTGTGCTCTCTGACGGTCTTTTCCGCTTCCGCCTCAAGACAGGTATCGCAGCTGACGTAGATATCGGTCTCGCCGTAGACAGTTCTAAAACTGACCAGATCGCTGCTTAAAGAATATTCCCTGTATTTCCGCTCTTCATACATTGGAGAGCACCGAAACGAGCCTGTCGATGTCCTCTTTTGAGTGCATTTCGCTAAAGGCAAACAGCATGTGGTCCTTAAGGTGAGGATAAAATCTTCCAAGAGCGGGCCCTGCCGAGATCGCATTCGTCTTGAGAGCTTCCTTGACCCTGGCTTCGGCCACAGGAAGTTTCACGACGAATTCCTTGAAGAATCCCTGACCGAACGGAACCGAAAAACCTTTTATGCGGGATATCAAGGAATAAGCATAGCAAGCCGCCGCGTGCGATGCCGAGGCCACCGCCTGCAGGCCTTTTTCGCCGACATAGGAAAGATAAGCCCCCGCGGTCAACGCGACATATGCCTGGTTGCTGCAGATGTTCGAAGATGCTTTTTCCCGGCGTATGTGCTGTTCTCTGGCCTGCAGCGTCAACACGAAACCTCTGTTGCCGCGATGATCTTCGGTCATGCCTACTATCCTTCCAGGTATCATCCGCACCAGCTCTTTTTTGGCCGCGAACACCCCCAGATAAGGTCCTCCAAAATTCAAGTCGCCGCCCAGGGGCTGCCCTTCGGCCGTTACTATGTCAGCTCCGTATGCCGAAGGCTTGAGCAAAAGCCCGAGCGATATGGGATCAACGCTCACCACCATAAGCGCTCCGTTCAAACGGGCTATCCTGCTTATCTCACGGACATCTTCAAGATTTCCGAAAAAATTTGGCATCTGCACTATTATGCAGGCCGTCCTGTCCGAAACCCCTGACCTCAGTTTTTCAAGGTCTGTTCTCCCGGAAAGATCGGAAATATCATCGACAGCAAATCTGCCCCCGCCGGAATAGGTCTCAAGCACCTGCCTGTAGCTTGGATTGACGCATCCGGACACGGCGACCCGACCCCTGCCTGTATGATTGCAGCTTAACACCGCGGCTTCGGCCATGGCCGTTGCGCCGTCGTAATGCGACGCGTTGGACGCGTCCATGCCTGTGAGGTTGCATATCATGGTCTGGTATTCGTATATCGCCTGCAAAAGCCCCTGGCTCATCTCGGCCTGATAAGGAGTATACGCCGTCAAAAATTCCGACCTGGAGACCGCATGTTTTACAGCGGAAGGGATAAAATGGCGGTAAGCTCCTCCACCGGCAAAAGACAGAGAGCTCTTGTTATTTGCGCTTACCTCCCTTAGCTCTTTTACAAGGGATATCTCGTCCGCGGCAGGAGGGATCTCCGGAGATCTGTCGGATCTAAGGGCGGACGGGATATCGGAAAAAAGCTGGTCAACGCTATTAAGCCCGAGGGAAAGAAGCATTTCCCGACGATCGGATCCGGTATTAGGAATGTAGTTCATCAGGTCAGGTCCAAAATTTATTTCCCGACAAGCTCCGAGTAGTCTTTATGGCCCATAAGACCTTCGAGCTGTTTGGGATCCGACAGCTCTATCTTTGCTATCCATCCCCGTCCGTAGGGCTCCTTGTTGACCAGCTCCGGGCTGGCGGAGAGTTCTTCATTTATTCCCGATATTTTGCCGTCAACTGGGGAGTACACGCTGGATACCGATTTTACGGACTCCAGAACCCCCATTTCCTGGCCTTTTTTAAGCGTCGCCGCCATTTTGGGCAATTCAACAAATACCACGTCCCCAAGTTCCTTCTGGGCGTGATCGCTTATCCCTACGGTACCGTCCGGGCTTATCCATTCATGGTCCTTGGTGAATTTGAGGTCCTGGGGCTTGAACATGGTTTGATCCTCCATTAAGTGGCGACAGAATTATTCTATCACACCTTCTTCCTTTTATAGAAAGGAAGAGGCAGGAACGAGACATCAAAACCGGTGTCCCTGACGACCAATTTTGGGGAAGCCGGAAGATCCTCTTTTGACGGATAAAGGTACGCCATTCCTACTGGTTTTTTGAGCGAAGGAGAATAAGTCCCGCTCGTAACCTGTCCGATCTCGCTTGTCCCTTCGTATAGCTTAAAGCCCTGCCGCGGGACCGAGCGGCCAAGCAGTTCAAACCCGACAAGCTTTTTCAGAGGGCCGGAAGATCTCTGTTCAAGAAGCCGGGTCTTTCCGGCAAAATCCCCTTTTTCATACTTAACAAATCTTTCGTATCCTGCCTCTATGGGGGTCGTATTCTCGTCAAGTTCATGCCCGTAGAGAGGCAGGCCGGCCTCTATCCTGAGGATATCCCTGCTGCCCAGTCCGCAAGGAGAGGCTCCCGCGGCTATCAGCTCTTTCCAGACTTCTTCGGCCGATCCGGCGTCAAAGAACAGCTCTATTCCATCCTCTCCGGTATATCCTGATCTGGACGCGAGCCCGGATGCGCTCCCTCCGAGCGGAACAGGCATCACGCCCCGGTGTTTGAGCGCGTGAAAATCCGTCCGTAATGCACGTCCGGAAATATCCATGGCCTTTGGCCCCTGGATCGCGATCGCTGTGTTCCTGCCGTATAAAAGCTGAGATAGCGGGTCCTTTTCTTTTATCTTCGAAAAAACTTTTTGGGTGTTTACGGCATTTGATATGACCAGGAATCTGTCCTTAAGCCGATAAACCAGGAGATCATCGACCACTGTGCCCCGGTCCGTGCACATGAAAGAATATTGTCCCGACCATTCTCCAAGGGCCGAAACATCGTTCGTGGTGATGGACTGCAAAGCTCCGGCATCAAAGACCTCGATCTGTCCCATATGGCCGATATCAAAGATACCGGCCCCGCTTCGGACCGCGCCGTGTTCCTCCAGCATGCCGCTGTACTGCAGAGGCATAAGCCAGCCCGCAAAATCCACAAGCTTTGCTCCGGAGGATTCATGTAAGCGCGCAAGCGGGGTTGTCTGGACCATTATATTCCGAGGACTTTCTTCAGGGCTTTTATGAATCTTTCGTTCTGGGGCATTGTGCCGACCGTAACCCTAATACCGCGAGGCAGTCCGAAAGAGCCGAGCGGACGAACTATAACGCCCTGTCTCATCAGGTCCATAAACACGGTATCGCCGTCCCTTTCAAGGTCTATATAGATGAAGTTGGCTTGCGTCTTTTCATATTTGACCCCGAGCTTATCAAGCTCCCTGTAAAGATACTGTTTACCTTCGGAATTGTTCCTGAGAGTCCTTGAGATAAAATCATTGTCCCGCAGAGCTTCGGCCGCAGCTGATTGCGCCAAGCGGTTCACATTGAACGGCATTTTCGCGAGATTCAGGTATTTGATCAGCGCTGGAGAGGAGACTCCGTATCCCACCCTGAGGGCCGCGAGCCCGTAGATCTTGGAAAACGTCCTCAGCACTACCACATTTCTGCCTTTTCTTACATACTCGAGAGTGTCCGGATACTCGCCGCTGTCGGCAAAATCTCCGTAGGCCTCGTCCACTACAACAATGACATGCTGAGGGATCTTTTCCATGAACCTTGAAAGATCATCACGGGCAAAGAACGTGCCGGTCGGATTATTCGGATTGCAGAGAAAGACCAGCTTGGTCCTTTGGGTAACTGCCCCTAACATGGCGGCGAGATCATATGAATTATCTTTGAGTTCGGTGAAAACCGGCGTGCCGTCCATTATTTTTGTGACGAACTCGTACATGCTGAAAGTGTGCCTGGAGATCACCGCTTCGTCTCCGGCGCTCAAAAAAACCTGCGCAAGAAGCAACATGATCTCGTCCGACCCGTTGCCGACAATTATGCTCTCCTTAGGGACCGACAGTTTTGCGGAAAGAGCCTCTCTGAGTGGCAGGTGATGTTGATCCGGATAAATGTGGACCTTTTGCAGGTCTTTCTTCAGCGCCTCCACGGCTTTAGGAGAAGGCCCCAGCGGATTTTCGTTAGAAGCGAGCTTTATGACCTCTTTCAGACGGAATTCCCTGACCGCTTCCTCCACCTGTTTGCCGGGGATGTACTCCGGAAGGCCCGAAACCGCGCTGCGCGCAAGCTCTTTCATGGATAGATTATAGCATGCTGGTCCAAAACAACTTTACCTGGGCTTTTTTTCCCGTTTCTTGACCTCGACCTTGTCCCCGTGCATCCTGTAGAAGCTTTTGATCGTCTCCTTCTTGAGCACCTGCCCGTTCCTGGACACCGTCCTTACGACCTCGGTGCGGAATGAGTTGCTTTTCACTTCGGTCCTGTAGGTCTGTCCCGTCTCTGCGTCCTTGGAGGTTATGGTGGTGTATTTATGCTGTATCTTCGGCCTGGAAAAAGACACCTGTTTATCAGAAGCCCGCCCTATGATCCTGACCGCCACTCCTTTTTTAAGCGACACTGATTGTATCACGATAGGATATCCTGTGTTATTCTTGAACTTAAGGTCCGAATACGGCGGATATATGACAGCATCCCTGCCGAGCGGATATATTGAAAAGAATATCCCGTGATTTCCCCTGGACAGAACATCAAGGTCCGCCAGCATGACCGCGTTATAAAGGGTTGTAGCTACCTGGCAGGCCCCTCCGCCGAGCTCAGGGACAAGCTCGTCTCCCACGATCACATAAGCGTCCCTAAAACCACGCTCCTGTGTGAACTCCCCCATTTCCTTGATCAGGGAAAAGGTTTCATCGGTGCCGATATAACAATCGTCGATAAAAGACGCGGAAATACGTATGTTGTGCACCCTGTCGGGCGAATCATATTTTCCGAAATAAGTCGTGTAGCTGCCTATTACCTTGGGAGAAGGGATCGCCTCAAGCATGTGACGGGTCACGGCTGGCACAAAGCTTTCTATTGAAAGAGGAAAAGAAGCCCTGCCTTCTGCAAGCCCGGTTTGGAGCAATGCATATGAGTTCTCTACGGAAAGCTCCCTCCCGATGACATCTCCGATCAACGAGACCTCTTCAGTAACAAGGAATTTCGCGTTTGAAGAAGGCCGGTCGACATATTCTTTTACCTGCTCCAGTAAAAGCACCGCATCCTGCGGAGATTCTACCCTGTACAGGGGCTGTACTATCTTAGGGGCCCTGTCCAGTCTGTACAATGTCTTTTCCAACGGGTTCATTTTTCGGGAACCGAAAAATATACGGTTTATGCTGTCGTTCACTCTCAGCTGGGCGCCGATCTGCGAAGGCCAGAACTCGAACCGGGTTATCTTTTTGTCGGATTCATAAAAGAACGACATCGGCCTGTCGGAAATATCATCTGGTTCGAACGTCGCAAGCACGCCGGCCGCTTCGTGAGGAGACATCCCTCCCACATGGACCTTGCCTATGTAATAGCCGGGTGGTATGCGTCCCGAGGAATACTGGTTTAAAGAAAATATTATCCCGGCCGCCGCGGAGAGCAGCGCGGCAAAAAAGAATATTTTCCAAAAAATAGAAAACTTCATATAAAACACCGCAAAATTAAAGCCCCCCGAGAGGTCGGGGGGCTTTTTTTGTCCTAATCCAGGAACAAAACCGGATCACTCAATGATCTTTGCAACTACTCCGGCGCCCACAGTGTGTCCGCCTTCTCTGATAGCGAACCTCTGGCCTTCTTCAATAGCAACATCGGTGATCAGTTCCACGGCCATCGTTATATTGTCCCCGGGCATGACCATCTCTACGCCCTTGGGAAGAACAACCTGACCGGTCACGTCCGTCGTGCCGATATAGAACTGTGGCCTGTAACCAGGGAAGAAAGGAGTATGTCTTCCGCCCTCTTCCTTGGTCAGAATGAGCACCTGAGCATCGAACTTTTTGTGCGGCTTTATCGAGCCGGGTTTTGCAAGCACCTGTCCTCTTTGAAGATCTTCCTTTTCGATGCCTCTCAGAAGAAGCCCGACGTTGTCGCCGGCCATACCTTCATCAAGCGTTTTCCTGAACATCTCGACCCCGGTCACAACGCTCTTTTTGTGGCTGCCCAGACCGAGTATTTCGACTTCCTCTCCGACCTTGATCTTGCCCCTGCCGATCCTGCCGGTACCGACCGTGCCCCTGCCGGTGATCGTAAAAACGTCCTCAATAGGCATAAGAAAAGGCTTATCCAGTTCTCTCTGGGGATCCGGTATGTACGTATCCAAAGCATCCATCAGCTCGAATATGCATTTGGCATCCGGGCTGTCAGGGTTTGTGGCTTCCATAGCTTTAAGCGCGGAACCTTTTACGATCGGGATCTCGTCGCCGGGGAATTCATATTTCTTAAGTAGCTCCCTGATCTCAACCTCTACCAGATCGATCAGCTCTTTATCGTCGACCATATCCACTTTGTTGAGGAAAACAACTATTTTGGGTACGTTGACCTGCCTGGCAAGGAGGATATGCTCTCTGGTCTGGGGCATGGGGCCGTCGGCGGCGCTGACCACGAGGATGGCGCCGTCCATCTGCGCGGCACCGATGACCATGTTCTTTACATAGTCGGCGTGTCCCGGGCAGTCTATATGTGCATAATGCCTTTTTTCTGTTTCGTATTCGACGTGCGCGATAGCAATGGTGATACCCCTTGCCTTTTCTTCCGGCGCGCTGTCGATCTCATCAAAGCCTTTCGCTTTTGCCATGCCTTTGGCTGCCAGCGTCTTTGTTATTGCCGATGTAAGGGTGGTTTTCCCGTGGTCGACGTGCCCTATCGTTCCGACGTTTACGTGGTTCTTCTTCCTCTCAAACTTTTCACGAGCCATGTTTTGTTCCTCCTTGAATTTTTCTCAATACGTCAATTATAGTATACCCATTTTTCGCAGTCAAGCCCGCGACCGGGATTGAACCGGTGACCTTCCCGCCAAAGGCGGGATGCTCTACCAACTAAGCTGGGAATGGGGATTGAACCCATGACCTCGTCCTTACCAAGGACGTGCTCTACCAACTGAGCTACCCCAGCGGATTCCCGAAAAGAACCAAAGAGTCTATATATTTCCTGCTCTTCCTAGACTTGATATAGCGCTCTCTTCGGCATGCCTCTTTGCTAGTGCCATAACTTTCTTTGTAAACCAACTCAAAGGGAGCACAGAAATAGTTGCCTTTTGTCTTCCCCGCGTTGTGTTCTCGAATTCTTCTTTCAAGATTTGTCGTAGAGCCTATGTAATACCTGCCGTTCTTCAAACTCCTAAGTATATACACAAAGTGCATAAAGCCCCCGCAACTTCCCGCTAAAGGCGGGATGCTCTACCAACTGAGCTACACGGGCCGATAAGCACGTTTCGCGGTCAATTGCCCGCAAGCCGCGGATATATCGGAACCTCTGCTCCTTCTAATTGTAGCATTTACCTTGCCGTGTGCCAATATTTGGCAAAAAAGCTCTGCGCGCTGCCGTGTCGTAGGCTCTAGATCGGACCCTTCGAACCTGTTGAACATTATGAGGTTGACATGGCAAAGCCTTCCCTGCAGGAGCTCGAGCAGGTTCTTGGCGTCCTTTATGGAATCATTCAAGCCCTTGATCATCACATATTCGAATGTTACTCTGCGGTTCGTCCTTTGAACGTAATAATCCACAGACTTGAGCACCTCGTTTATGGGATAGGTGTCGTTTATCGGCATAAGGCGCGACCTAAGCCCGTCATCGGGAGCATTGAGCGAAACCGCGAGATTAAAATCCATCCCCTCGCCCGCAAGTTTTCGTATCTTTTCAGGTATCCCGCATGTGGATATAGTGATCCTTCTGATGCCTATTCCCATGCCTGCCGGAGAATTCATCATCTTTACGGCTTTTATGACGTTCGGATAGTTGAGCAGCGGCTCTCCCATTCCCATAAAAACGATATTGCCTATACTGTCCTTGCCTTTGTGCATAAAAAAAGCTATCTGTGTCAATATCTCGTTGACGGACAGGTTCCTGCCGGGCCCCATAGCCCCAGTGGCACAAAACAAGCAGCCCATGCCGCAGCCAACTTGAGTAGAAACACATATTGTCGCATCCGTGCCCGACCCTATCTTCACGGTCTCGATACGCGCTCCGTCAGGCGCCCTGAAAAGATATTTGGCCGTGCCTTTTTCGGAAGAGCTTTCCCTGTTCTCCATGACCAGCCCGCTAACGCACGCGTTCTCTTTCAAAAGAGCCCTTTCCGCCACGGAAAGATTGGTCATGGCGTCTATGGTCATTACGGGCTTATGATAAAGCCACGAAAATATTTGCGAAGCCTTGAATTTTTTAAAACCCAGGCGTTCTGACAGCGCCTGCAGCTCCTCCTTTGAAAGCCCGAGCAACTCTGTTTTTTGTGCCATGTTCTCATTATAACAGAGCGGTCGCCGCGGCACGCTTGACTTCTATGCTATAATTAAACAGTTCAAAGGTCGAGGTTTAATGGTCGGATGTTTGAGACACAATGGTCCATGGAGGCTGTGACCTGGATCGTTGATTTGGGCTTGCGCCGGGTTTAGGCCGCTTGTCCGGATTGGACGCCATTAAGCTACAGAAAAATCTTTATCTGGAGATTCCCGTTCAAATGAAGACAATCTTCGTGGGAAATCTGCCCTGGTCAACCTCGGAAGCCGAGCTGCAGACCATCTTCTCCCAATTCGGAGAAGTTGTATCTGCCAGGATCGTCACCGACAAGTTCTCGGGCAGGTCCAAGGGATTCGGGTTCGTCGACATGGAAGACGAATCTGCCGACAAGGCTATTCAGGGGATGGCCGGCTACAAGCTGAAGGACAGAGAACTTACTGTCAATGAAGCCAAGCCGAAGTCCGCTGACGGCGGCAGAAGGCCCGAAAGAAGCTTTAACAGAATGTAATCGGTCCGATTGTTTTGTTTAAAGTCAAGCCCCCCGTTATACCGGGGGGCTTTTTTTATTGGGCTGCAGTGATGATATAATTGGCATATAGCTTATAGCTAATGGCTGATAGCTCTGATGTATGCGTTTTGAACACATCGATTTTATTTTTTT
>CAZRTO010000017.1:16048-25260 GCA_964603025.1 uncultured bacterium
AGCCATCGGCTTTAAGGGCGTGTAGTTCAGGGGTTAGAATGCCTCGCTTACACCGAGGAGGTCATAGGTTCAAATCCTATCGCGCCCACCATATAAGGGCGTGTAGTTTAGTGGTAGAATGCTTCCTTCACACGGAAGAGGTCGCAGGTTCGATCCCTGCCACGCCCATTGTCAATCCTTCTTGTAATACTGGTTGAAATCCTCGGGGCGCATGTTGTCGATAAAATCCTTGAATTTCTGGGTTTCCTCGGCGTCTTTTTCTGAATTGACGAGCTTTGACTGCATCATGACGACCTCGGCAACAAAAAGCGGAGCATCAAACCTGACCGCCAGAGCTATCGCATCAGAGGGCCTGGACTCAAGCGTGACATGCTTGCCTTCTTTGTCGGTCAACTCTATGTTCGCGAAGAAAGTCCCCTCTTTGACGTCGGATATCACTACCTTGGTTATCTTGGCTCCGAGCTTGTCGAGCATATCCTTCATCAGATCGTGCGTCATGGGCCTGGGAGGCGTGACGCCCTGCATTTCCATGGCAATGGCGGTAGCCTCGAATATGCCTATCCATATAGGCAAAAAATTGAGCTCTTCCTTGTCCTTTAGAAGGACAAGCGGAGAGAAATTGCGCGGATCAAACCCTATTCCTCCGACCTCCATTGGGATCATGGATTATTTCCCCTTTACCATCTCCACTATCTTGGCAAAAGTTTCTTTGTCGGATATCGCTATCTCGGAGAGCATTTTCCTGTTCAGAGCGATCTTGTGTTTTTTGAGGGAATCGATGAACCGGCTGTAAGAAAGCCCGTGCTTGCGGACCGCCGCGTTTATCCTGGCATTCCAAAGGGCCCTGAAATCGCCTTTTCTGTCGCGCCTGTCCCTGGTAGCGTACTTGAGAGCGTGATAAACGGCCTGTTTTGAGGCCCTGTAAAGCCTTCTCAGCGAGCCCCTGAATCCCTTGGCACGTTTGAGGACTTTCTTCCTTTTCTTTCTTGCTACATTACCCCTTTTTACTCTGACCATTTTACTGCCTTTCCTAGATTATTGACTTAAGCGTACGGGAGCATAGTCCTTATTTTTTCTATATCCCTCTTGTGGACCAGCACTGATTTGCTGAGGCGCCTTTTTTGAGAGGACCTCTTGCTTTCCAAGAGATGCCGTTTGTAGGCTTTGCCCCTCTTGATCTTGCCCGTCGCAGTGAACTTGAACCTTTTTGCGGCCGCTTTCCTCGTCTTTATTTTCGGCATATAGAACCCTTTCTCTTGAGCCTCTACTTGGGAGAGACCATAAGTATCATATTGCGGCCTTCGAAACTATACGAGCCGTCAGGCTTTCCGGTATCGGCCAGACATTCTATCATCCTGTCCATATGGCGCCTGCCGACATCCGGATGCGTCATCTCCCTGCCCCTGAAGAACAGAGAGACCTTTACCTTGAAACCCTTCTGCAAGAACTCTTTTGCCCTTTCGGCCTTGAACAGGAAGTCGTGGTCGCCTATTTTTGCCGAAAGCTTTATTTCCTTTACAAGCCCCGCCTTGGAAGACTTTTTTGCCTTCTTGTCCTTCTTCCCCTGTTCATACATCAGCTTGCCGGGGTCGGATATCCTGCAAACAGGGGGATTTGCATTGACCACGGTCAGGACAAGATCAAGGCCTTTGTCATAAGCCTTTGCTATGGCCTCCTGTGTAGGCATGACTCCGAGCTGTGAACCGTCGCTGTCGATGACCCGGACCTCTTTATGCCGGATCATCTCATTGATCACAAAGTGCCTGAATGCTATGGTGTCACCTCCGAGTTGTGCATACGAAATAGATTATATCAAAGTTAGCTCTCATTGACAAGTGTCCGGCTCTCTGGTATATTTAAGATATGACATACGCGATAGTTGAATCCGGCAACAAACAATACAAGGTCGAGAAAGGCTCCGTGATAGACGTTGAGCTTTTGGGTACCGAGACAGGCGCAAAGGCCAACATAGAGAACGTCCTGCTTGTTTCAGGATCAGGCAAAGTATCCATAGGCACTCCATATGTAAAGGGCGCAGCCGTAAAATGCTCCGTAGTTGACGCCGAGATCAAGGACAAAAAGGTCGTTATTTTCAAATATAAGAGCAAAAGCAACTACCACAAAAAGACCGGCCACAGACAGAGATACTCCAGGCTTCTTGTGGAAGACATTTCCGTAAAATAAACTATTCCGGGAGATGAACAATGGCTCATAAAAAAGGTGCAGGTACTTCTACGAACGGACGCGATTCCGCGGGGCAAAGGCTTGGCGTAAAAGCCTACGGCGGACAGATGGTAAGCGCGGGTTCCATAATAATGAGACAACGCGGCACCAAATTCTTCCCGGGATCCGGCGCCGGCCTCGGCAGGGATGATACTATATTTGCCCTTAGGGACGGAAAAGTCGAGTTTGTCGGCAATAAGATCCATATAAGGCCCTTACAGGCTTAGGTCCTGATCACCATAGAGAAGTTTCGGTCTCCGGCATTTCCGGATATGTTCTCCGGGGAAAATATAGAAATCTTGAATCCGGCAATACGCCAAATTCTATGTATCTTTGATAATTAAACCCGCCATAGACCGACCTCCAGCCTGAAGCCAATGGGGCTGAATCCCTGACCCAGCATGTGTCTGCGTATTGCACATGGCCTTCCGAATACCTCTGTTTAAGGTCTGGGGGCAATTCGGGATAGACTCTGTCCAGAAAGAATTGTTTTGCGTGATCGAGCGCTAACCATCGGGGATTGCCTTTTTCATGCTCCGAATCAAATCCTCTGACTACGATATGGTAAGGCCTTAAATATGTTATTGCATCGATGAATTGTCTCGCATATCTGGCAAGGTCCGCCTCCTCAGGCTTTTCCGGGCCATTGAATTCTTTGTGAAAGAGATGGACAGATACACGGCTTATTTCTTCTCCCGCATCATGCAGTTTTCTGTAAGCGGAGTAGGCATATTCATGCCAGGGAGGAGCCCCGTGCGTCTGGTACGACCTGCTGTGCGAATCGGGCTGTGCTGATCTTGTAGCCAGATGCACATCGCCAAAATCCGCGCCCCATGCGGCATCGCTGTAATGAAAAGGATCTATATGCTCCGCATCGAACTCGATTTCCACGCCGCTGCTTTCGGCTGCTTCCGCTATTTTAAGTATCCGTACGAACTCCATTGTTCTGCCCGACTCCGGAACATCGAAAAGACAAAACGTACAGGCGTTAAGACAATGATCTAAGAGGCTGATAACCAGCTCCTTACAATCTCTATCAAATATGCGGAAAGGCTCAGGCCTGGGAGGATTAAAGAGCTCTAAATGCGGCTTTTCTATCCGTGGCAGAGCTGCGTCCAAAGACATCGCATGGTTGAGCACCGTTTCTTTACTATCGGCGTGAGATGACAGCCTGTTGCCGAAATCCAACAGCTCATCCTTAAGCTGAAGACCCTTACCGCTCAGGATCTCCAGGTCTCTATCGAGGATAGCAGCTCCCCTGCTCAGGTTGTTGGCCTGCTGCAGCGGGACGCCTCTTTTAACAAGGCTGCCCCAATGAAATACCTTTGTGCAATCCCCGGACTTGATCTGCGATACAACCATTCAAGCTCCCCGCATCTTTATTTATGACGAGATCCCTAACCACTCATATCTATGTCGTTATATCACTCTCGCGATTTCACAATGTGTATTCGACAAGCATTGACGGGTTCCGGATCTGAGTCCCCTATTATGTTGTATTTACTCCCTAAATAACCTATAATCTCATATAAATGGTGCAATTCTCCAGAAAATCGCTTTCTCACGCGAAATTAATAGTAGTTAAGGTCGGGTCCAGCTCACTGTCGGACAACAGCGGGAAACTCGACCCTTCAAGCTTTGATAAAATTGCCGGAGAGATCGCCAAAGCACAGCAAACACAGGGAGTGAAGATAATCCTTGTCACCAGCGGCGCGGTGGCAGCTGGCAGGGAAAAACTCGGACACGCAGATCTTTCCACGGTACAGGAAAAACAGGCTGCAGCAGCTGTCGGACAGGGAGTGCTGATGAAAGAATACGAGCGGGCGTTCGCCTCCCAAGCCCTTGTACCTGCCCAAGTACTTCTGACCCGCGATGCCATAAGCAACCGGACGAGATATCTGCACGCGCGCAATACTATCGGCCAGATACTCAAATTCGGGGCCGTTCCCGTGATAAACGAGAACGACACCGTCTCGGCCGAAGAGATAAGGTTCGGCGACAATGACACGCTTTCTGCGCTTGTAGCAACGCTTATGGGAGCAGACCTTCTTATAATTCTCAGCGATGTTGAAGGATTTATAAAAGACGGCAGGGTCCTTTCCGAAATAGAGAAGATCACCGGGGATATAGAAGAATCCGCGGGGATTTCTTCAACTTCCTGCGGTACAGGGGGCATGATCACAAAAATATCGGCGGCAAAACTGGCGCTCGCAGCCGGGATTCCTGCCGTCATAGCCGGTTTTAGAGAACAGAACATCATTGAAAAGATACTTTCGGGTGAAGAGGCGGGAACGGTATTTATTCCGAAGCCCGCAAAGATCGAGAGCAAAAAACGCTGGCTCATGAGCGGCAAGAAACCCTCCGGCAAGATCGCGGTCGACGCGGGAGCGGTCAAGGCCCTCACCGAACAGGGCAAAAGCCTTCTGCCTGTGGGGATAAAAGAGGTCAAGGGCAAATTCTCCCACGGGGATATAATAAGCATCACGGATGCTTCATGGCGGGAGATAGGCAGAGGGATAACCACCTACAGTAGCGATGAGGTCGTAAAGATAAAAGGAAAGAACTCATCAGAGGCAAAGAATTTATTGGAAGTGCTGCCGAGCGATGAGGTCGTCCACAGGAACAACATGGTGATAATATGAGCGAAATAGAAAATATATGCATAAAGGCCCGCGCGTCAGCCGCGCGCATTGCCGGGCTTACTCCTGCAGAAAAGAATTCGGCCTTGCTTGAGATAGCCGCGCAAATCGATGCGGATAGGGCCCGCATTCTTGAAGCCAACAAAAAGGACCTGGAAGCCGGCGGCAAAAAAGGCCTCTCAAAAGCTCTGATAGAAAGGCTGACGCTCAACGATCAGAGGATAGCCTCAATGATCGATGGGATCAGGCAGGTAGCCGGTCTTCCGGATCCGGTCGGTGAAGTCTTAGAGGATATTACCCGTCCTAACGGTCTGCACATACAAAAAGTTCGAGTCCCTATCGGAGTGATCGCGATAATATTCGAATCACGGCCCAATGTCACCGTGGATGCTTCAGTGTTGTGCCTGAAAGCCGGCAATTGCGTCGTGCTCAAAGGCGGGTCCGACGCGATAAATTCAAATTCGGCCATCACGGATGCGATCCGCAAAGCTCTAAAGACAAAAGGCCTGCCGGAAGATGCGATCTCTCTTGTAAAGTCCACAGACCGGGAAACTGTCAAAGAACTGTTAAAACAAAAACGCTATATCGACTGTGTCATCCCGCGCGGCGGCGCCGGTTTAATTAACATGGTTGTCGAGAACTCTTCGATCCCATCGATAGAGACCGGCGTAGGCAATTGCCATGCTTATGTGGAAAAGGCCGCCGACCCAAAAATGGCTTCCGACATTGTCTTTAATGCCAAGGTCCAGCGGCCGTCCGTATGCAATGCCATTGAAACTTTGCTTGTTGATGAAGCCATTGCCGGGTCATTCCTTCCCGAGATGGCTGCCAGGCTCAAAGATGCCGGGGTTGAGCTGCGAGGCTGCAAAAAGACAAGGGAAATACTGGCAGATATCAAGGAAGCCGCGGAGGATGACTGGTTTGCCGAATATCTTGACCTGATACTTGCCGTCAAGATCGTGTCCGGCATCGACGAAGCCATAGAACACATACAAAAATACGGCTCTCATCACAGCGAGACGATAATCACTGCAGACCAAGAAAAAGCGCGTCAATTCACGTCCGCCCTCGACTCGGCCGCCGTTTATGTGAACGCGTCCACCAGGTTCACCGACGGCTGCGAATTCGGCATGGGCGCCGAGATCGGCATATCCACCCAAAAACTGCACGCCAGGGGGCCTATGGGCCTCAAAGAGCTGACAAGCTACAAATATGTAATCCATGGAAGCGGACAGATCAGGAAATGAAAAAAGTCGGCATCCTTGGCGGCACTTTTAATCCGATACACAACGGGCATATCCAGCTTGCAAAAAAAGCCATGAAAGACTTCTCGCTGGAATATGTCCTGTTCGTTCCCACTGGACTGCCGCCTCATAAAAGCACAAAGGACCTGGCCCCAAAAAAACACCGCCTTAAAATGGCGGCCGAAGCGATGAAAGACCATAAAAAGTTCAAGCTTTACAAAGCAGAGATAAACAGGAGCGGATATTCTTACGCGATCGATACGTTTAAAAAGCTTAAAAAAAGGCTTGGTTCAAGGACCCGGCTTTTCTATATTATGGGACTTGACTCGATCAACAGCATTCTCAGCTGGAAAAGGCCTCTCGAGCTCTTCAAGATGTGCGAATTCATAGTCGCGACCAGGCCGGGCTCCAAAATAAAGACCTTCAAGAGGCTTGTAAAGTTCCCTCCCCTAGCCGTCAACAAGAGTAAGATCTCTGTTATCGAACTGAATATGGATATCTCCGCGACCGACATACGCTCAAAGGTCGCCGCCGGCAGATCCGTCGCCAGGCTTGTTCCGGCGGCAGTGGAAAAATACATCCTGGACAACGGGCTGTACTCAAAAGGGAGATAAGATCTTGGCCAAACCGATACCAGACGCGGAGATCGTGACCCTGAATAACGGCATAAGGATCGTTGTAGAGAACATCCCTCATCTGCGCTCGGTGTGCATCGGGCTTGTAGCCGGGGCCGGCACGGTACAGGAAGACCTTAAAGATTCCGGGATATCCCACTTTATAGAGCACATGATGTTCAAAGGGACCGCAAAAAGGTCGGCCTTTGATATCGCAAGCCAGATAGACGGCGTCGGCGGAAAGATGAACGCTTTCACGGGAAAAGAATACACCTGTTACTACGCGGTCGTCGAGGACAAGCATTTCGGCGTGGCCGCGGATGTGCTGTCGGATATGTTCCTTAACTCCCTGTTCCGGGAAGAGGATATCGTGCTTGAAAAGAACGTGGTCCTCGAAGAGATCCGCATGTACGAAGATACTCCGGACGAGCAGATACACGATCTTTTCATGGCCACCGCGCTCAAAGGGCACAGGCTGGCAAATCCGATACTAGGGACGCAGGAAAGTGTCAAAGGCTTCGCCAGGGGCTCTATCTCAGCTTACATGGAAAAAGCCTATGCTCCGCAGAACCTGATAATATCCGTGGCCGGGAACATCTCGCCAAAAGAAGCATGCCGGACTATCGAGGAGATGTTCTCAAAAAAGACCGGCAGGAACGGCATATCCGACGGACCCGAACCTACGGTATCGGCCAACATCTCGCTCAAAACAAAAAAGACGGAGCAGGTACACTTTATTGTTGGCACAAAAGGCATACGCCACACGGACGACAGAAAATATATCCTGGCCATTCTGGACAATATCCTCGGGGGGAGCATGAGCTCCAGGCTGTTCCAGGAGATAAGGGAAAAAAGAGCGCTCGCTTATTCGGTGCACTCCTTTACACAGGGGTACAAGAACTCCGGGATCTTCGGCGTATATGCCGGAACCAAAAAAGACACCTTCATGGAGACTTTTTCCCTGATATTGGCCGAGATAAAAAAGATCAAGGACGGCGGCATCTCGCCCGAAGAGGCGGATCGGGCGAAAGAATACGTAAAAGGCTCCATGGTGCTGGCACTTGAGTCCAGCAGGAACAGGATGAGCTATATCGCGAAATCCCTGTTTTACTATGGTAGAATTGTACCCATCGATGAGGTCGTGGAAAAGATCGATGCCGTCACTTTTGAAGATGTGGCGTCCATAGCAAATGAGCTGTTCGTCGATAAGTATTTGAGCCTGGCCGTGATCGGCGATCTCAAAGAGTTGCCGTTCAAAGAAATAAGGATATAGGACAGGCAGAATAAAGGATGACGTATGACGGATGAAGAAAGGGTCCCCATAATTTCTTTTCCCGCGTCATTCTTCATTCGTCATCCTTTATCCCTACAAAGGAGAAGCACTCAATGTCCGCAATAAAAGTGATCGTCAACGGCGCCTGCGGGAAAGTGGGCCGTGAAGTCGTAAAGGCAGTATCAAAAGAATCGGGGCTTGAGCTGGCGGGAGCGGTTGATATTTCGTGCGCGGGGAGTGACATAGGGGATATCTCGGGGCTTGGCAAGATAGGAATTAAAGTGACTCCCGACTTGGCAAAGACGATAATCGATACAAAAGCCGATGTCGTCGTAGACTTCACCATTCCAAAGACGATAATGGCATCAATTAAGGCCGCTGTGGCAGCAAAAGCAAATGTGGTCGTCGGGACGACCGGCCTCACAGAAGCGGACCTCAAAGATATAGCCCAACTTTGCGGGCAGAACAATGTAAATGTTCTGGTAGCGCCTAATTTCGCCATAGGGGCCGTGCTCATGATGAAGTTCGCGTCAGAAGCCGTAATACACATGCCAAAAGCCGAGATAATAGAGCTGCATCACGACCAAAAACTGGATGCTCCCTCAGGCACGGCCATCAAAACTGCCGAGATGATGAAAAAGTCGTCCGGAACAAAAGAAATCCCCATCCACAGCGTGCGCCTGCCAGGTTTTGTAGCGCACCAGGAGGTTATTTTTGGGGGTCTTGGACAAACGCTTACTATAAGACACGATTCCATAAACCGCGAATCTTTCATGCCGGGCGTGATCCTCGCCGTCAAGAAGATAAAAAGCCTAAAAGGCCTGGTATACGGGCTGGAAAATATACTGTAAAGCTTCTCTGAGCTGAAATCCATCCGGCTATTTCCCGATGTATATAGTGGAGGGACCCTCATGACCATAGGATGGACAGCTCCAACCAGGATCAATCCTGCTACTATAGGAAATTGGATAAAAACCGCGCCAAGGCCGGCCGCCATAGGGCCGGAGGCTTGGGCTCGCTGCGTGCCGATTAAAATTAAGGATGAGATTGCTGCGTACTCCTTCGATCAGCTTCTTTTGACAGGCCAGTACGCGCTCACCGAAACAGGCAGCGACTACAAGGGATTTGATAAACTATTCCTATTGTTTGAGCCGACAGGCACAGAAAAGGCATTATGGGCTCTCGACTGCCTGGAGAGGGCTGAGGATACGGGACCGGT
>CAZRTO010000018.1:0-15222 GCA_964603025.1 uncultured bacterium
GGTTATGAACCTTAAGTCGGCGGCCATGGGCTGTATGCGCGCTATGAGTGTTACGCATTTGTCGTCTATCAGCAGCTCTAGATCATCAATATCGTTATCATATTCCACAACCTCTCTGGACAGCTTTTCATCCCTGTTCTTGAGGGCATCTATGCTCTTGCGAATAGAGGCCTGCACCATATTGCCCATCTTGAGTATCAGATCGTTCAGCTCCAGCAATTCGCTCTCAAAACTTCTTTCTATCATGTCTCTCTTCCTTTCTTTGTTCTAACCCCCTCTTCCGCTTCGCTCCTTCTCCCCCTTGCCAAGGGGGAGAGTTGGAGAGGGGGTTAACCATACCTTCCAGTAATATACTCCTCCGTCCTCTTGTCCGCGGGAGCGGTGAATATCCTGTCCGTTTCAGAGAATTCTATCAATTCCCCGAGCAAAAAGAAACCCGTCCGGTCGGACACGCGCGCCGCCTGCTGCATATTGTGCGTGACGATCAAAATAGTATAGTCCTGCTTGAGGTGCTTCATCAGGTCCTCGATCCTTTGTATGGCCACTGGATCCAGAGCCGAGCAAGGCTCATCCATTAGCAGTATCTCCGGTTTGACCGCGACCAGTCTAGCTATACAGAGCCGCTGCTGCTGCTCGAGCGTGAGAGAGAGGGCGTTCTTGTGCAGCTTGTCCTTGAACTCATCCCACAAAAGCACCTTTTCAAGAGAGTTCTTGACTATTTCCTTCAATTCCTCGCCGCGCGCCATGCGGTGGATCTTGGGACCAAAAGCTACGTTCTCGAATATGGAAAGCGGAAAAGGATTGGGACGCTGGAATACCATTCCCACCTTTTTTCTCAGATCGACAAGGTCTGTGCAATCATTATTGATCTCGGCCCCGTCTATTTTTATGCTGCCTTCGGTCCTTGTGCCGGGAATCAGATCGTTCATCCTGTTAAGACAGCGTAAAAATGTGGATTTCCCGCAGCCCGAAGGCCCTATAAGCGCGGTGATCTCGCGCCCGAGTATGTCAACGTCGACTTTTGAGAGCGCTTTGAAAGCTCCGTAATAAAAATCCAGGCCCTTTGCTTCTATGGTCTTTTGCATTTTATCCGAACTTTCCAGTAATATAATCATTTGTCCTGCCGTCTGAAGGCGCCGTGAATATTCTGCCGGTCTCGTCCACTTCGACCAGCTCCCCCATCAGAAAGAACGCCGTCCTATCGGAAACACGGGCGGATTGCTTCGTATTGTTGGTCACAAGCACCTGTGTATATTTTTTCTTGAGTTCCCTCATCGCATCCTCCACCTTGGCGGTAGAGATCGGATCAAGTCCTGAGCACGGCTCATCGTATATGATCACTTCGGGCTCTACCGCAAGCGTCCGCGATATGCAAAGCCGCTGCTGCTGCCCTCCCGAGAGATTGAAAGCCGGAGTATCAAGCCTGTCTTTTACCTCTTCCCACAGGTACGAGGCCTTAAGGCATCGTTCAACTATTTCCGCGAGAGCGCTTTTATTCTTTATGCCATGCAGCCTTGGCCCGTAAGCCACATTGTCAAATATGGACATCGGAAGCGGCAGGGGAAGGGCATAGACCATGCCTACCTTGCGGCGCAGGGCCAGCAGCTTGACATCAGAATATATGTTCATGTTGTCGAGCAGCACGGTGCCGCGCACTTTGGCATGCGGGATGCGGTCTATCATCCTGTTCAGGACCTGAAGAAAGGTGGTTTTGCCGCTGCGGGAAGGGCCTATAACCCCTAATATTTCCCTATCGAAAATATCGATGTTGATCCCATCCAGGGCTTTTTCCCCGTCATAGTGAACGCTCAAGTCCCGGACAGATATCTTTTTCACCACATTTTCCTCTTCCTGAATTTGGCCCTTATCAAGGCTGCCGAAATATTCATGATGAAGACGATCAAGATCAGCACAAGCACTGTCCCGTACTGTATCCTGACCGGAACATTGGGCACCTGAGTAGAAAGCACATATATGTGATAAGGCAGCGCCATCACCTGGTCATAGACGGACCTGGGAAGGAACGGCAGATAGAACGCTGCTACGGTGAACAGTATCGGAGCTGTCTCTCCGGCGGCGCGGGACAGACCTAGAATGGTCCCGGTCATTATTCCCGGTATGGCGTTGGGCAGCACTACGTTCCTTACCGTCTGCCAGCGCGAAGCGCCCAGAGAATAGCTAACCTCTCTGAACGACTTGGGCACCGAATTGAGAGCCTCCTTGCTGGCAGTGATTATTACCGGGAGCGTCATGATCGAAAGAGTGAGCGAGCCTGAAAGGATGGATGTTCCGAAATTAAGCAGCATCACGAACAATCCGACCCCGAAAAGGCCGTACACGATAGAAGGGACTCCGGCAAGATTGATAATGGCTATGTCTATCAGCCGCGTCAGCCAGTTCTCCCGGGCGTACTCGGTCAGATATATCGCCGCGAGTATCCCCAGGGGCAGGGAAAAGACCGCCGTGCCCAGAACAAGATAAAGCGTCCCCACTATCGCCGGAAATATCCCCCCGCTGGTCATTCCGGCCCTCGGAGCGCTGAATATGAATTCGGGCGTTATCGCCTGAAGTCCGTGCACAAGTATGAGAATGAAAATAAGGACCACAGGCACGACCACCGCCACTGTCGCGGCGCCCAGCAAAAAGAACACTATTTTTTGTACCGTCCTTGGGTTGCCCATCATCTCCTCTTCCTGTGAAGGAACATATCAGCAGCGAGATTGATGAAAAAAGTAATGACAAAAAGGACAAAACCTATTCCAAAAAGCGCGTAGTAGTGCATACTGCCCTGGATAACCTCTCCCATTTCGGCAGCTATGGTAGCCGTAAGAGTGCGCACCGGCTGAAGTATGCTTGACGGGATGACCGCGGCATTTCCCGTGATCATCAGTACGGCCATCGTCTCCCCTATCACCCTGCCTATGCCCAGCATGACAGCCGCCATTATTCCCGAGGACGCCGCCGGAAGTATGACCCTGCGTATCGTCTGAAGATGCGTGGCCCCCAGCGCCAGAGACCCTTCCTTATAGCTTTTTGGCACCGAAGTGATCGCGTCCTCTATTATCGACACTATGGTCGGCATGGCCATGAACGCGAGCATTATCGATCCGGCAAGCGCCGTAAGTCCGCTCGGAAGATTGAACAGGTTCTTTATGAAAGGCGCAAGGACCACTATCCCTATGAAGCCGAGCACTATGCTCGGAATGGCCGCCAAAAGTTCTATGCCCGTTTTAAGGATCTCCTTGAACCATCCCGGCGCGACCTCGGATATGTATATGGCCGCCGCAAGCCCGACCGGCACCGCAATGACTATAGCCCCGAGCGTGACAAGAAAAGAGCCCATTAAGAGAGGAAGGAACCCGAACTTAGGGGGATGAGATATCGGATACCAGTCGCGTCCGAGGATAATGCCGAAAATATTGTTGGCCGCGAAGAAACTTACGCTCTCTTTTATTAAAAAGAGGAATATCAGCACCACCACTACCACGGCTGTTATGCCGCTTAAAAAAATCGCCTTTTCTATAAAGGCCTCAAAGGTTCTCTTTATCATTTCTCGCTCAAAGGGACAAATCCCGTCCCCGTTATTATCTTCTGGCCGCGCGGGCTCATGGCAAAATCGATGAACTCGCTCACCTGTCCTTCGGGAGTCCCGTTGGTATAGAAGAACAGAGTCCTGGATACGGGATACTGCCCTGAAGAAGCCGTCTTGACCGTCGGCAGAACATAGGGATATCCTGGCCCTTTGGATATAGCGACCAGCTTGGTCCTCTCGCAAGCGTAGCCAAGCCCGATGTAGCCTATGGCCTCGGGATTGGCGGAAACTTCTTCAACAATAGCCTGTGTAGAGGGCATCATGAGCACGCTGCTGGCAAATTCCTCTTTAGATCTTTTGTTGCCTTTCTTGATGATATCTTCAAGAAAGAATATGTGAGTCCCTGAATTCCTGTCCCTGGAAAGCGCGACTATCCTGCGGTCCGGTCCGCCGAGCTGCTTCCACGAAGTTATCCTGCCTGAAAAGATGCCGGCGAGCTCGTCTTTTGTGAGCCTAGTGACCGGGTTGGAGGGCGCGACCACGATAGCGATCCCGTCGCTGGCTATGTGTATCTCGTTGGGCTCCACTCCCCTTTCACGGGCCATCTCGATCTCATAGCCCGTCATATCCCTTGAGCAGAGCGTTATATCCGAAGTCCCGCTGATCAGCGCGGCAACTCCGGTACCGGATCCCCCTCCGGTAATGGCTATATAGGTATCCGAATGGTCTGTGGAAAAATCCTCGACAAGGGCCTGAGCCATGTTGACCATGGTATCGGAGCCTTTTATCTGAATGATACGGCTCTTTTGTCCGCAGCCAAAAAGGAATGAAAAAAGTAGCACCGCTACGGATATCGGGACGACTGCTTTCGCAGGTATTATTCTCATCGTGTTTACAATCCCGAAACAATTATATCATTGTCGGGCGCGGCAAGTCAGTACGGCAAAAACAGGGCCAAAGCTGCCGCAGGGCTTTTATGCTAAAATTGACTTACTTATGAAAATAGCTGCTGCGGCGCTGACGGCCGCATGTTTTTTTCTCTCTCTTCAGGCAAATTTACCTGCTCAGGATTACGACGGCATCTGGTTCCTGGGCTTTAACATGAAGAAAGAGCTCTTTTCCGGAAATGGCGGGAGATCCCTGCGCCAGGCGGTGAATCATGCCATAAACAGGTCCTACATATGCAAAGAAATGATCGGCGATGATAACGTCCCTACGGGGATATTCCCTCCGGGACTTCCGGGACGGGACCCGACAATAAAAGGGTATTCATATTCCAGAGAGCGCGCACGCAACATGATCGGGGCTTCAGGCAAACGCCTCAAGACCATTGTGCTCCTGCACACTGACGGGCAAAAGACGGTCAGCGTAGCCCGCGCAATAAAAAGAGACCTGTCATCGGCAGGGATAGACATCTCGCTCAGACAGATAAGCTATGAAGAGGACGATACCTGGGAGAGGGAATTGTCCGCGGGCAGCGCCCATATGTTCCTTATGGGATACAAAGTCCCTCCGCAGCCTTTTGAAAGGAACGATCCGCAGTCAAGAAGCGAAAAACTGCTGTACGAGCTTTTCCATTCCAAAGGAGAAGCCAACATGTTCTTCTTAAAGAACCAAGAGATAGACGCTATAATTGATATGATATCGGCCACTCCGTCAAAGGAAGCGGCCCTTAAAGAAAGGCTGATGAACAAGGCCGACAGGATGCTCTTCTATGATCCGGTCACGGTCAATCTTTTTTACATCAGAGAGCTTCAGTAAATGCACAGATACGCGGATGATAACAGGGAAAACTTCGGGATGTTAAGGCCGAGGGAATATGCCAGTTCCGTCTTCACCATGGACATAGACAGGCTCTACCGGCAGGGAATAAGAGGATTCATAGTTGATCTCGACGACACGCTGATCCCCAGGCACGAATACAAGATCCCTTTCTCTATATACAGCTGGGTCGAAAAGGTCAAGGAACGGGGAATAAAGATATGCATAGTGTCCAACGGCGGCAGTTCTAAAAGGGTCGAATATATCTCCGAGAGCCTTAATATAAGAGGCTTTTCCCTTTCGTTCAAACCTCTGCCGTTCGCCTTTAAAAAAGCCCTGTCCCACCTGGGAACATCCCCCGACCGGACGGCAGTGATAGGAGACCAGATAATAACGGACATCCTGGGAGGAAACCTTATAGGTGCTTATACGATCCTCGTAAAACCTGTCTCAAAAGAAGTGTCTCTCCTCAGGATGCCGATGAGGTACTTAGAGGACGGCTTGCTCAAAATGCTCAGCCTTGAGATAGATTCTTAAGCGAATACCTTATCAGGTCCTCGACAGAGGCGCCCGCCGCAAGTTCTTTCACGCCTTTTGAAACTGTCTTTCTTGCTTCCTTGGAGCCGTAGCCCAGCGCCATGAGGGCAGAAACCGCGTCCTTTAAGAGCGGGGTATCGTCCGCGGGATCAAATATACCGCTTGACGCGTCCAGGGAATATGATCTGGATATCTTTTCCTTAAGTTCGACCACCACTCTCTGGGCCGTTTTTTTGCCGATGCCCGGAGCGGAGGAAAGCATTTCGACATCGGCTTTGGCGATGGCCGTGACAAGGGCATTAAGTTCAAAAGAAGAGACTATGTTCATCGCGCCTTTTGGCCCGATCCCCGAAACGGACAGAAGCTGAAGGAACAGGTTTTTTTCCTCCTTTGAAGAGAACCCAAAAAGCTGCATGGCGTCTTCCTTGACGTTCAGGTAAGTAAGGACCCTTATTTTCTGGCCTTTTTGGGGGAGCCCTCTCGCCACCGCGGACGTAACAGTGATGCCGTAGCCTACTCCGCTTACATTCACGTCGATCTTATCTTCGCCCGCACTTTCAAGAACTCCTTCTATGAAGGTTATCATCTCTTCTCCTCGAATTTCCTGGAATTTATATGGCATATCGCGATCGCGAGGGCATCCGCCGCGTCATCCGGCTTGGGGGCCTCTTTGCATCCGAGTATGTTCTTTACCATATACTGAACTTGTTTTTTGTCGGCCTTGCCGTATCCGGTAAGAGCCATTTTAACCTGTAGCGGTGTGTATTCGGATATTTTTAGCCCGGCCTGGGAAGCGGTAAGGAGTATCACGCCCCTGGCCTCTCCGACCTTGATAGCGGTCTTGGCGTTTGAACAAAAGAACAGCTGTTCAACCGCGACATTCTCCGGATTGTACCTGTCGATCACGTCTTTTAGTCCGGCTGAGATCATTTTGAGCCGCTCCGGCATCCCCAGCCCCGCGGGTGTCTTGATGCAGCCGTAATCTATGAGAGAGAGATTCTTGTCTGTCTCATCCACTATGCCAAAACCCGTCGTCGCCGTTCCCGGGTCTATTCCGAGAGTTCTCATGACGGAATTATATCATTTATTGCCGCTTTTCTTTAATCGTAAAGAAAAGCGGCTGAAAAGAAAGCTCGCGGGGGCTTTCGCCCCCAGCTCCCCTGCAATATTAGTCGAAGCAAATAGGATGATAGCTCCTTATCCGCGCGTCTTGTTTGACGAGCAGACGCCAAGCACAGTGCAGGCGGATTGCGAGGAGTTACGCGCGGCGGGGTCCTTAGGGGCTCGCCCCTAAGCGGCTTTCTTTTCTGTCCACTTTTCTTTTCCGCAAAAGAAAAGTGGACGAAAGACTATAGATGCAGAAAAGATAAAGAGGCGGGAGCGGAATAGACTCTGAATAAGAAAAGGTGCGAAGAGAAAACCCGGGAGCGGTTAAAACTCCTTCTCCCTGACAAACTCCATATACTCCCCGGTAACGGGATGGAAGAAACCGAGCGCATAGCTGTGCAGCGCCATGAAGGGCGACTTGTCCTTCTTATGCCCGTAAACCTTGTCCCCTACTATCGGATGCCCCATATATGCCATGTGCACCCTGATCTGATGCGTGCGGCCCGTGTCAAGCTTTATCTCGAGCAGCGTTTTGTCGTTCTGCCTTTTCACTACTTTGTAATGAGTGACGGCGCTCCGCGCCTTTGACCTGCGCGGCTTCCTATGATTGTGTGTTCTAAGGCTCTCCGGATCCGCCTTTATTACCGCCATTTTTTTTCTGTCCGACTGGCTGCGGCCTATCGGGGCGTCTATTGTCCCGGCATCATTTTTTATGCTGCCGTGCACAAGCGCGAGATATTTTTTCACGACCTTTCTGTCCTTGAACTGCCCGGAAAGGTTTCGGTGAGCGGCGTCCGTTTTGGCCACGACCAGGAGTCCCGAGGTCTCTTTGTCGAGCCTGTGTACTATGCCGGGGCGCTCTTCCCCTCCTATCCCCGAAAGGTCCGTGCAATGGCTGAGCAAAGCGTTCACAAGAGTACCCGTCCTGTTGCCGTGCGCCGGATGCACGACCATTCCTGCGGGCTTGTTTATGACGATCAGGTCCTTATCTTCGTAGACAATATCAAGCGGGATATCCTCCGCCTGCGAATAAGTCTTTTTTATCTCGGGCATCTCTACCGAAACCGTGTCTTCATGGGCGAGCACCCTTGCGACTTTAAGGCACGGCGCTCCATTGATGCCGACCTTTCCGGCTTTTACTATTTTTTGTATAAGCGACCGGCTCATCCCCGGCAGTTTGTTGGCAAGGAACTGGTCAAGACGATAGTGTTCGTATTCTTTGGGTACGGAGAATGTCCTCATACTATAATTCTACATTGAAAAACACTCTATGCGAGCGCAAATATTTGCCAGTCGTGATCCTTTTAAGGTATAATTTAACCGTAGATCAATATTTTTGGAGGTGACCGATGCGTCAGAGAGAAAAAGAGATCAAAAGAAGAAGAAAAAGAAGAAAAGAAGCACTGAAGAAGAGAAGAAGACTGAAAAGATAGGGATGAAGGATGATGGATGAAGAGGGAAAATACAAATCTCCGATCTTCATCCTTTATTCTTCATCCGTCATCCTGTCCCAATAGTTCTTTCGGAAAAATATTATCCCTGCCAAGTATCCCCTCGGGATCCAGCGCTTTTTTGACCCTGACCATCTCCCTGATGCCATCTTCGCCGTACATCTCACGCAAAAACGCGTGCTTGAGCTTGCCTATACCGTGCTCGGCCGAGACGGTGCCTCCCAAAGAAACAGCTTTTTTTGCAAAACGCAGGTATATATCCTTGGCTGCATCTCTTTCTTTCTCGCTTCGTGGCAGAATGTTGGCATGAAGATGGCAGTCCCCAATATGTCCGAATATCAGATAGTCCATGCCGGATGATGACAGCTCCTTCTCATAAAAAGAAAACATCTCTCTGAACTTTTCAAAAGGCACGGCAATATCGGTCCCAACCTTGGCGATCCCTCTTGATCTGACTATCTCATTCACTATGACCGGCAGCTCGTGGCGTATCTTTTTGAACTCAAGCTCCTTTTCCGGCTCCGTAGCTCCCCACACGTTCTCGATATTAACACCGTATTTTTCAAGGAGGCTGGCCCATTTATCCATAAAGCCGCGCTCATTTTCCTCGGTGATCTCTTCCTCAAAGAATATGGCCGCCTCCTTGCCGGCGGGTATGCGGGGGAATCTGTCACGAAGCATCGTCAGTGAGTTGCCGTCGAAATATTCTATGGCAAGGGCACCCGAAAGCCTCGCCTCCGCCACAAAATCCAGAGCACTCCTGTTACTTTCAAAAAAAGCAAAAGCCGCGAACACATATCCCGGAACGGGCAACAACTTAAGACTCGCTTCGATCACAACTCCCAGTGTCCCCTCGCTCCCGATAAAAAGATCTATCAAGTCCATTCCCGGCTTCGAATAATACCCCGCCGCGTTCTTGATATTTGGCATTTGTATATTTGGGATTTGAATTTTGTTTAGGGCTTCTATCGTTTGTCCCTTCGCCAAATATTTTCCCCTCGGGATATCTATGATCTCTCCGTTTGCCAGCACGACCTTAATGCTGTCGACATATTTGCGCGTGGATCCGTACTTGAACGACCGCGAGCCGGAAGCGTTGGTGGAAATATTGCCTCCGATGGACGCGTCCCATTCTGTCGCGTCGGGAGGATAAAAATAACCTGTCGAGGCGGCCGCTTCGTGAATTTTTGTTATTGATACTCCGGCCTGCACTGTCATGCGACCGGGAGAAACCTCAAGTATCCTGTCCAGCTTTTCCAGGGAAAGGACGATCCCCCCAAAAGGAAGGCGCCCTCCGGTCACTCCCGTCCCAGCACCGGAAACCGTTACGGGGGTCTTTTTGGAAGATGCGTCTTTTAGGATGGCTGAGACTTCCTCATAGGACTCGGGAATGAACACCCTGTCACACCCGGCTCCCAAGAGGCCGGATTCATCGTGCAGATAAGCTTCGATCACGTCTTTGTCGGTCTTTACTATCATGTGATAATTTTATCACTGATCGCCAAAAACCTCGTTGCGCATGAACTCATATGCTTTTATCAGGGACGGATCGCCTTTTTCCTGGTAAGCTTTTTCGGCGATCTTCTTAAATGCCTTGTTCTTGTTATAGAACCATTCATACGACCAGGCGAATTTCTCAAGCGGGTTCTTGTCCCACGGCGCGTCGGTCTTTCTGGGCAGATCAATGAGTATCTCTCCGAACACGTCCTGCTCTTTGGAAAGCGAGTTCAGGCTGAACCTGTCCCATACAGTGTCCCATTTTTCTTTAGGAACATCCACCGGTTTTACCCCGAACTGGTAAAGCCTGTTGTCGTTGAAAAAAACCTTTCTCATTTCCGTCATGCTCCAGCCGGTATCCTGAATGAATTCCATGAACCTCGCGAATGAAACGTTGAAATGGTTGACCGCATGTCCGATCTCATGTATCAGGACCTCCGGGATCTCTTCGGGCGGAAGGTCGTCAAACAGATATATGCGTTTTTGTTCAGCAACATAGGCCCCGCCGGCATGGATCAGGGCGTTCTTGAGCAGCCTGACCCTGACCGATTTGTTCTTTACTATCTCCCTGACGCCGATAAGATGTTTTTTCTTTTTTTTCTTGAGGTCGTTCAGCACTTTTTCTATTACCAGGAGTTCGGCCCTTGAAAACCGCACGTCGCTGTCCAGGACCTGTACTCCGAACTCGCGGAATATCCTGCCGCGGTCGGCAAGCCCCTCGACCCTGTGCCCGGGCTGCTTTTGTCCGGGCATCCCCACCTTAAAGGACAGGGCCGCCGAAGCCGGATTCGCTCCATATGCGCCTACTGATGAAATAGACATATATATGCTCCCGTTACAGATAAATATCGTGGATCATGAGGAAAAACTTGCGGAGGTTATCTTTCGACCATCGTGCCGATACCGATATCAGTGAAAAGCTCGAGCAAAATAGCATGCGGTACGCGCCCGTCTATTATGTGGACCTTTTCAACCCCTTCCTTGAGCGCTTTTAGAGCACAGCGCACTTTGGGGATCATGCCGCCGGTTATTATGCCGTTTCTTATGAGCCGGCGCACCTTCGAAGCGTTGATCGCTGAGATCAGCCTGTCACGCTTATCAAAGACACCTCTCACATTTGTGATGAGGATGAGCTTGGCGGCTCCGAGCGCAGAAGCTATCTCGGAAGCCACTATATCCGCGTTGATATTATAAGTCCTGTTCTTGCCGTCAACGCCAACTGATGAAATTACGGGGATCCTGCCGCCGGAGATCACAGCCTTGAGCTGTTTTACATCAACACTCGCCACATCCCCCACAAAACCCAGGTCTATCTTCTGTTTGTTGCGCACGATAAGTCTTTTCCTTGCCCTGATCACCCGGCCCTTTTTACCGGAAAAACCTCTGGCCATTCGGCCGCCTTTGTTTATCAGGGATACAAGACCGGAATTCACCCTTGCCAGAACTGTCTCCACCACCTGCATGGTCTCCGCGTCGGTGACCCTCAGCCCTTCAAGGAATTTTGTCTCGATCTTCCGCCTCTTCAGCTCTTTGTTTATCTCGGGCCCGCCGCCGTGGACCAGTACGGGATTCATCCCGACATATCTAAGCAGGGTCACCGCCTCTACGACACGGGCTTTGAGCTTGCGGTCGACCATCGCGTTCCCGCCGTATTTTATGACAATGGTCTTGCCGTAGAACTTCCGCAGGTACGGCAAAGCCTCCATTACGGTCTCGGCCCTTTTTATGAGAGCGTCGAACATGTTAAGTATGGTACCTCGCGTTTATATCCACGTATTTTTCAGTCATATCGCATCCCCAGGCGTTCGCGCTGCAAGATCCCCGTTTAAGGTCAACCAAAATATCCACGGTATCCTTCTTCATCAGGTTGGAAGCCGCTTTTGCGTCGAATTTGACCGGCATACCGTTCTTTACAAGCAGCATATCGCCGATCCTTACGTCTATCCTGTCCGGGTCCAGGTCCGCGCCGGAGTATCCGGCAGCCGCCAGCACCCTGCCGATATTCGGGTCTGCACCGTATACAGCGCATTTTACAAGGCTTGAGCCGGCGATCGCTTTTGCCGCGAGCCGCGCGTCCTTTACTGTTTTTGCCCCGCTCACCTCCACCTGGAGAACGCGGGTCGCGCCCTCCCCATCCCTGACGATCTCTACGGCAAGGCGCCGGCAAACATATGTAAGAGCTTCCAGGAATCTGCTGTAAGACATCCCGGGCATTACGGATGAAGACTGCCCGTTGGCCAGCGCGAGAACACAATCATTTGTGCTTGAATCGTTGTCCACGGTTATCATATTGAAAGAATCCTGCACGGCCTGGGACAGCGCCTTGCGAAGCAGAGCGGGCTTGATGCACGCGTCGGTAGTTATGACTCCTATCATCGTGGCCATATTTGGGCATATCATACCGGAACCCTTGGCCATCCCCCCGATCGTGACCGGTTCTCCTTTGCCCAGGGACACTCTTACGGCTATCTCTTTCTTTTTGAGGTCCGTAGTAAGTATGGCTTCCGCGGCGGAACATGAACGTTCCTTCCTGAGCATTCTTGACGCCGCCCATATGCCGCCGAGCACTTTTTGCATAGGCATGGGAACCCCGATTATTCCGGTGGACGCCACAAGGACCTGCTCCGGCTTTATTCTCAGAGCAGACGCGGTCTCTTTTGCCATAAGCACGGCATCCGACATCCCCTGTTTACCGGTACACGCATTCGCGTTGCCGGAGTTTATAACTACAGCCTGAGCCGACCCGGACCTCAACGTTTTTTGGGACAATATCACAGGGGCCGCTTTCACCTTGTTCTTTGTGAACACCCCTGCCGCCGTGGCAAGCGATGTGGAATATACCAGGGCCAGGTCCTTTTTCTTGGATCTTTTTACGCCGCTTTCAACGCCGGCCGCCAGGAACCCCTGAGGCGCGCATACCCCGCCGTCCACTGTGTTGAGATTTTTCTTCATGGGTAGAGAGGGCTCCCGTCAAGGCCCGTTCTTTCGTCAAGGCCGCAGATGATATTCATGTTCTGGACAGCCTGCCCTGCAGCTCCTTTGACCAGATTGTCGATGACCGACATCACAATGACCCGCCCGGAGCGTTCGTCCGCGACAACATTTATATCGCAAAAGTTCGATCCGCTCACATATTTTGTGGCGGGGAACCTGCCCTGATCAAGCACTCTTACAAAATACTTGCCTTTGTAAAAATCCCGGTAAAGCGCATGCAGCTTTGCGGTATCCGCTTTTGCCGAAAGAGTTGCATAGACCGTGGAATGTATACCTCTGTTCATAGGTATGAGATGAGGGACGAACGTGGTCGTTATCTTTTTGCCGGAAACTTCACCCAGCACCTGGTCTATCTCCGGATTATGCCGGTGAGAAGCCACCGCATAGGCTCTGAGGTTCTCGTTGCATTCAGGAAAATGCGTTATTTCTGTCAAAGCGGCCCCCGCGCCGGACACGCCGCTTTTTGCGTCGATCACAATGCTTGACGGATCGACAAGGCCGCTGCCGGCCAGCGGAGCGGAAGCAAGTATGGAAGCCGTCGGATAACAGCCCGGGTTGGCGATCAGCCTGGCTCCTTTGATCTTTTCCATGAATAATTCCGGAAGACCGTAGACGGCCTCGGCCACAAGTTCCGGGCTGGCGTGGTCTATCTTATACCACTTCTTGTATTCGTCCAGGTCCTTTATCCTGAAATCAGCGCTCACGTCTATGGCCTTTTTGCCTTTTTTGAGTATGGCCGGCACAAGCTTCATGGCCAGCCCGTTGGGCAGGGCCATTATCACCACATCCACGGCATCTATGATCGCGGTTATGTCAGGGGGCTGGCAAACCAGATCGCAGATACCTGAAAGCGAAGGACGCAGGTCCGAGAGTTTTTTCCCGGCATGGGCCTGCTCGCTCGAAACCCATACGATCTCGGCCTCCGGATGTGAGCACAATATCTGTAAAACCCCCATCCCCGCGTAACCGGCGCCACCGACCACCCCGACTTTTATCATCTTAGTAAACCCTTTCTAATCAGGCCGCACACGACCTCTAATGATACCTTTTTACCATAAATTTTGCCAGTTGCACAGGTTCTTTTTCCGATATGCCCGCTTTTTGCCTGCAAATGGCGATCTGCTGCTCCGGAGTGTCCACTCCGTCAAGGTCCGGCAGGAGAAGTCCTCGCCTTCCGCCGGCAGATACGATCACGCCGTATTTCTTTGCGTCCAGCTCTGCGATGTCGTTCACCGGTTCCGGAGCCGACAGAACGTCCACGGATATTTCAAGACTGCCGAGCTCGTCCTGGATCACCGGCATGAACCTGGGGTCCATGGTCGATGCGGATATCGCGTTCATTATTATCTCTCTGGCAACATTTTCCTGTGTCGGAGCAAAAGTGCCTATGCAGCCTCTCAGAGCTCCTTTGCTGTGAAGGGACACAAAAACCCCCGCTTTTTGTTTCATCTCATCTATCAGGTCCGCGGGAGGATCAATGATCTTTCTTTCCCTGATGTATGTATCTATGGTCCTTCTCGCCAGCTCCACCAATGGATGTCCCATGTCCTATCAACCTCTTTTCTTAAAATCGGCGACCATGTAGCCGACACCGAAAGGCCCTTCGTAGGAAAGCAGCTCGGGCTTGAACCCGGAGGTGTCCATCATTCCCATCAGCATGGCTATTGACCAGAGGGCGTCCTGCCCGGCTTCTTCCGCGAGCTGGCCGTCAAACGAAAGCAGTCCTTTGACATCGTTATTTTTCACCATGTCCACAAGAGCGCTGTCGAACACCGAACCTTTTGGACTGTAACCGGAAGGCGCATCCTTGGTCAGGCGGTGTGACATGTCAGCCGAGGCGACCACGGCGACTTTTTTTCCGGAAGATCGCACAGCTTCCGCCGCCGCGCTGCCGAATTCAAAAAGTTCGCGCAGCGGCGCCAGTGCTATGGCTATAGGCACCACTCTGCCGCCATACCCGGCTTTTTGCATATAGTGAAGAGGCACCATTATTCCGTGGTCCAGGACCGGCTCCTGTATACTCTCCGTTCGCAGCCCTTTTTGCAGGCAATGTTCGGTGACTTCGACCGCAAGCTCGATATCTCCCGCACAGGACATCCCTGCCGAAGGTATCCCGAACATGGAAAAATCCCCCGCAAAGGTTTTTGCCGCATATACTCTGACAGTGTTTTGAGAGACGTACCCGTGTGGGGTTATAATTATCGTTGTGTCCGGTGCCGCGCTTACAAGGCTCTTGGCCGCGGTTCTGAGGGAAGCGTCAGTTTTCTCTACTTCTTTTATTCTTCCACCGCCTATCTCCGGGATCAAAAGAGGAGGATGAGGGGATATCATGCCATAAACGAT
>CAZRTO010000018.1:15322-23275 GCA_964603025.1 uncultured bacterium
GTATGACGCTCAAAATAAGCATATCCGGAGTAAGGGGGATCGTCGGCGATTCTCTGACAGAAACTGTCGTCGAGAATTTTTGCAGGGCTTTTGCAAAATATACCGCCAACGGCAAAATAGTCGTCGGGTCCGACGGCCGCAGCTCCGGAAAGGCTCTGTGCCTGAAAGTGATAAGCACTCTGGGGCAATGCGGCTGCAATGTCACCGATGTCGGCATCGCCCCCACCCCGACCGTCCAGCTTGCCGTACGGGACCTGGGGGCCGACGGAGGGATCATAGTGACCGCCAGCCACAATCCTTCCGAGTGGAACGGTCTTAAATTCGTCCGCAGCGACGGAGTATTCCTCAACGAGCGGCAGGCGCTTGAACTTATCGGAATATACGAAAAACTCGGCAGCGGCAAGCCCGAAAATAGCGATACGGAGACCTGTGTTTCTAATTTGGATAAAAAAGCCCTGGACAGGCATATATCCAGGGTGATCTCCAAGATCTCCGCTGATAATATAAGAAAGGCCGGATTTAAGGTGGCGGTAGACTGCTGCAACGGCGCCGGATCGGTCATAACGCCGAAAATCCTGAAGGAACTCGGCTGCGAAGTGATCTCGATCAATACTGATCCCGGAAAGGTCCCGTCCAGAGGGCTTGAGCCGATACCCGGTAATCTGTCCCAACTCTGTCGTCTTGTGAAAGAATTCAACGCGGACATCGGGTTCGCGCAGGACCCGGACGCTGACCGCCTCGCGATAGTTTCCGAAAAAGGACTGGCGATAGGTGAAGAATATTCGCTCGCGCTGGCGGTTTCTCACGTGCTGTCAAAAAAGAGCGCCGTCAAGGACAAGATCGTCGTAACCAACCTGTCCACCAGCCGCCTGACCGAGGACGCGGCGGCAAGGTTCGGAGCAAGGACCGTAAGGACCAAGGTCGGGGAGGTCAACGTATCGGAAAAGATCAAAGAACTGGGGGCTTTGATAGGCGGAGAAGGTAACGGCGGAGTGATCTGGCCGGAGATAGGTCTGGGAAGGGACAGCATCTGCGGTATAGGGCTGATACTGGAGTATATGGCGGAAAGCCGAAATACAATATCAGAACTTGCCGGTACGCTCCCCCGGTACACCATGATCAAGGACAGGATAGACCTCCCGCAGGGAACGGATATCCCCGGGATTATGTCAGCCGTTGAAAAATTGTTTCACTCGGCAAAAGTGGACAAGACCGACGGCATCAAAATAGATCTGCCGGAAGGCTGGATCCATATCAGACCGTCGAACACGGAGCCCATAATAAGAGTGATCGCCGAAGGCACTGATGAAAAAACCACCCGCAAGATCATAGAAGACACAAAAAAATCCGCGGTCGCGGCTTTATAGGTCCGATACAGCGGACCTGGGGACGTCCAGGAATTTTGACACCGCTTCCATATCCCGTCCGGAACATTCCGACAGAAGGCTTACCAGCTCTCTCTTGAAAATATTCTGAGCGGATACCAGATAGTGATCGTTATTTGATACCGCTTTGCGGAGCCCGAAGGAAAGGAGCATCTGCAGATCAACCGGTGCATCGCAAGGCATGATGCAGCCGGATTTGCACCTCAGTACCGAGTTATCGATGACCGATCTGAGCTCCTCGTAATTCCCAGGCCAATCGTAGGAGAATAAAAAGTCCAAGACCTCGTTAGAAACGGAATGGACCCGTTTTCCGTACCTGCCGCAGGATTCTTTCATAAAGGCGGCTAAGATCGCCGGAAGGTCCTCTTTTCTGTCGCGAAGAGAAGGGATGCGAACTTCAAGCAGAACTCCTTTGAGCCTGTCCATGTCCTCACGGGAGATCCCCTCGGAAAGATCTATATTTATGATTATCCGGGGAAGAGACCCATGGATACGTTCCTTGAGAAAATAGTCGAATATGCTGCTTCGAAAGTGCTCGGGAAGCCCCCCTATTCTTTGCATGTATATCGCTCCCGGCAGCTGAAAAACCTCATCATGCGGTTTCGACGACTCCCCTGTCATCTGCTTCAGCGAATTCCAGAACATCGATTCGGAATGCTCTTTCTCAAACGAGGACAAGTCCAAGGGGATCATATCTTTTTTAGACGCCTGGCTGTTTTGATGCACAAGCTCCGCTACCGGGCCTGACGGCATCCCGGGTTCCGAGATAAGGAGTATATCCTTTTCGGAAGAAGCCGCCTCTCCGATCAACGAAAGAAAATCGTTCAGCGCGCGGCTCGTGCCAGACCAGTAAGCTCTCTGCTGATCAGGTATTGAGACCGAATTGATCTCGGATAAAGACGCGAAGATCCTGTTCGCCGCCTCGGACAGTTTTTCCGCGTCCAGGGGCTTATTGAGATAGTCTGATACTCCCAGTTTTGTGGCAAGAACGGCGTGAGAAACGTCCTGCAGGGCCGAGATCATGATGACTTTTATCCTCGGCAACAGGGTCTTTACGGTACGGTAGTATTCGAGCCCCTTTTGGTTGTCGGCATCATTGTCGATCAGCACCAGGTCCGTTGACCTTTCCCTGATATGATCAAAGAACTTATCCGCCTGAGAAAAACACTTTACGAGGCATTCGGGCTTAAGCGCCTGAGAAGCTGCTTCGCATATGCGGTCATCCTGGGAAAGAACCGATACTTTTCTCATTTTAAGAACCCTTCCGAGAACGCTTTTCTCCGGAGGATTTCAGACATTATAGCACGCAAAGGTCATTTTCTACGCTGCCGAAATATCCTCTCTGCCTCCGCCAGCTGGTCCCTGGTGTTTATTCCGAGGGATGCCATATGGTCGTCTATCAGGAAAGCCGCGACCTTTTTGCCTTTTTTTCTGAGTATGCCTATCACATCCGTAAGGTAATATTCATGCTGGGCGTTCTCTGAACGCACTTCATGTAACGCATCAAAAAGGTCTCTTCCGTTGAAACAGTAAGTTCCTGTGTTTATTTCGTCTATCTCCAGCTCCCCGAGACTGGCGTCTTTTTGTTCGACTATTCTCTCGAGATTTCCCGAGCGGTCCCTTATGATCCTGCCGTACCCCTTAGGGTCGGGCATCCTCACTGTAAGCACCGTTGCAGAAGCCCGCGTTTTTGAATGATGGAAAGCAAGCTCTTTGATGATGCCCGGGTCTATCAGAGGCATGTCCCCGTTCAACACCATTACGGTCCCGTCACGGCCGCTCAGGAACGGCTCCGCCTGCATTACCGCATGCCCAGTTCCGAGCTGCTCTTCCTGAAGGACAAATACCGCAGAACGGTCCCTGAAAGCTTTTCTGACCTTTTCAGCCTGATGCCCCACGATAACATAAGGAGGCCCGGAAAATACCTGTTCGACATTGTCCAGAACGTGGTGCAGAAGAGGTTGGCCGCATATCTTGTGAAGCACCTTGGGAAGCTCTGAGTTCATTCTGGTGCCTTTCCCCGCGGCAAGAATGACAACATCCATGCTGTTCTTCATATATCTGGCGTACATTATAGCAAAACACGCGGGGTCCATGCGCAAATTGACATGAACGACGGTATCTAGTATATTCTTTTATAAAAGCATGGACCTCGACAAGATCCGCAAAGAACTCCGCCGTCTGCTAGACAAAGAACGTTACCGGCACTCTCTCAGCGTGGAGAGGACCGCCCGGGAACTTGCCAGGATATACGGCGCCGACGAACAAAGAGCCTCTGTTGCGGCGCTGCTTCACGACTGTGCCAAATACATGAGCGGAAGAGAGCTCCTGGCAAAGGCAAAGAAACACGGCATAAGGTTCCACGCCTCCTTCGAAAGACAGCCGCATCTCCTGCACGGACCGGTGAGCGCCATGATCGCAAAGGAAAAATTCAGGATAACCGACAAAGGGATACTTGCCGCCGTCAAAAACCATACTTCGGGAAGGCCCGGCATGACCCGGCTGGAAGAGATAATCTATCTTGCCGACCATATCGAACCGGGACGCAGCTACAAGAACCTGAGAAAAATACGTAGTATCGCAAAGAAGGACATAAACTACACGATTGCGCTCGTGTCCGAAGAGATGCTAAAATATCTTCTGTCACGCAAAAAAGAGATCTACCCCGGCACACTGACCACCAGGAATTACTACCTGAAAAAAGCCGGTGACAGGAAGGGAATAAAAGGTCATTAGCGAGAACTCATCACAAGGCAGGAACCCCTGGAAAATATGGTTCGCGGTCGTTACGATACTGCTCGTTCTTGTTTCGGGCTTTTTCGGCTTCTTCACCTCCTTTGTACTGAGCAGATTCTCGGCTTTTGAAATGCTCTTCACTCTGGCCCCGTCCAATATACAGGTGCCCGAGATGAACGTACTGCTCCTGGGTGTGGACGCCGTGGGCAGGGCCAGAAGGTCCGACACCATCATGGTGGCCCATATAAATCCCAAAACAAAAGAGGTGAATGTCATCTCGATCCCCAGAGACACCCTGGTGGTCATTCCGGGCGTCAGGCTGGACAAGATAAATCACGCTTACGCGTTCGGCGGACCAGAGCTCGCGTGCGCAACGACTTCGGGATTTCTGGGCGTGCCGGTGAACAAGTATATAAAGATAAATATTGACGGACTGGAAAAGGTCATAGACCGGCTCGGAGGATTGACCATCGACGTAGAACAGCGGATGTACTATGTGGATTATGCCGGCGGGCTGCACATAGACCTGAAACCCGGCAGACAAAAACTCAACGGCAAACAGGCCGTCGGATATCTCCGGTTCAGGCATGACGCGCTAGGCGACCTGGGACGCATAAGAAGACAACAGACCTTTCTTCAGGAGGTGGCCAACGAGATCGCCAACACAAGGAATGTCGTCCAGACCTATCAGATAATCATGGACTTTTTAAGCTGCGTGGAAACAAATATTCCCAGCACTCAGATGATGGCACTCGCCTCGGTAGTACGGCAGGCGTATGAGTTCGGCAACGTGAACGTGTCTTCGCTGCCGGGCACCGGCACCAACATAGACGGTATATACTATCTCCAGCCAGACATGGACCAGACAAGCAAACTTGTGGAGAAATACCTAAAAGGAAAGAACAAGATTGAGCCCTCGCAGGACGTCTACTCACAGTAAAACGGAAAAAGAAAAAAAGATCTCCTCAAAACAGCTTGCCGACCTGGTCTGCAAAGGCGCCGAAAAAAAACATGCCGAAGAGATAGAGGTCATTGACGTGAGAAAAACATCCTCTATCTGCAACTATCTGGTGGTGTGCACCGCGGGGTCGGCGCCGCAGCTCGCCGCCATAGCGGACGGGATAGAAGAGGCGCTTTCAAAAAAAGGCATTAAGATGCCCAGGGCGCAGGGCAAGCGCGGGTCCAACTGGCTGGTGGTCGATTTTATCAACGTAGTGGTCCATATCATGGGCAGAGAAGAACGCGAAAAATACGCGCTTGACGAGCTCTGGGGCAAAAGCGGAATAATCTATCACGTTTGAGCGGGCTTCATTTCAAGTATCCTGTCAACGCGGAAAACCCTCTCTTCCATTCTCAGATCGCACAGCGCCTGCACACCGATATATTCCACGTCCTTGAAGCGCATGCGACCTACACTGACCGGTTTTATCTTCCTTGATGTTTTTTCGTCCTGCCTTTTCAGATAAACAATATCCAGCCAGGCGCCCTGTTCTATGGCATCGTTAATATGCCTTATTTTCATATCCAGAGGCATGAGGCGCTCTGATATGCCGTACTGATAGCGCGTGATAAAATCCCTGACCCTCCAGTCAAGAAAAACGTGCGCTTTTCTGACCGGCCGCGCCAGCGTTATGCCTTCAAAGGTCCTGCAGCGGGAGAGCGCCACATAAAGCTGCCCGTGCGCGAACGTGCCGCGGCCTATGTCTATATTTACGCTGTCAAAGGTGAGTCCCTGGCTCTTGTGGATAGTGACCGCCCAGGCAAGCTTGAGCGGAAGCTGTGTGAACTCGCCCGTCACCTCCGACCGGATATGTCCCTTTTTCTCATCAACAGAAAAATGAAAAACTTCCCACGTGTGCTTTTCGACTTTTTCTATACCGCCGCCCTCCAGCTCAGCGACCACCCCGTTCTCTTCGACCGACAGTATTTTACCGAGAGTGCCGTTGACCCATCTGCCGGCCCTGTCGTTGTTGAGCATCATGATCTGCGCGCCCGGTTTTAGCGCAAGGCTTATGTCCGTGGGCATCTGTGACGGCTCGACATCACCGTCGATATCCGCTTCGAACACGGCCCCGTAGCCGCCCAGCTTTTCCAGTTCCTCCGCGTTGATCTCCCGCGCCATCTTGTTGGTCGTGGTAAGGCGTATGGAGTACGGCGCTTTGTTTAAAGAAGTTTCCCCCACCCTGTTGTTCAATTCTCTGATCTGCTCCTCGGTCACGGTATTGTTGCGAATAGAGTTGAGCAAATGTATGAAGCCGCCGTCGGTCTGTCTGTATATCTTTTCAAGCTCCACAAACTCCACGGGAAGCTCGGCAAATACCTTTGAATCGAAAAAATACTGGCTTTTGTAATGTCTTTTGAATATCTCTTTCTCAGCGCCCGTGACGACAGGCGGCAGCTGGTAAAGGTCGCCGATGAATATCATCTGCACTCCGCCGAAAGGCCTGTTACCGTCGGGGCCGTTGAGCCGCAGGAACTTGTCGACGCAATCCAGAAGGTCGCTGCGCACCATCGATATTTCGTCTATGACTATCGCGTCTATATTTTTGTAGACAGAGGAGCCGGGACGCTTTTTTGAGAGCTTTTTCACTTTTTTCAGCGTGATATCCGGCTTGAACCCGAAGAATGAATGTATCGTTTCTCCCTTTATGTTTATCGCCGCCACGCCCGTAGGCGCGAGTACGATGATCTTTTTTTTCGTGATCCTCCTGAAATACTGAAGCAGCGTGGATTTCCCCGTTCCGGCCTTGCCTGTCACAAATACATTCTTTTCGGAGTTTTCCATAAGTTCCAGGGCTTTTTGGAAATTGGTATTTAGCTCTATACGGGAGGGTGAGAACATGAAATCATTATAGCGTTATTGCTTGAAATTTTCTTATAAAACAGTCGAACAACCATCATGAAGGATATTCATATTAATTGCCTGCAAAGGGCGGTAAGGCAGCATCTGAACGTGCCGCTTGAAATGAGGCATTCTCCTGACTTTGGGCGTATATTATGGTGGAGCAATAGATTAGCAAAAACAGTCAAAGACTCCGGTTATCGGCCCGATATTGTTGTTGGGATCGCCAACAAAGGTCTCGTCCCGGCAAAGATCATCGCGGATAGTTTCGGCGTCCGTCTGGAGAGCATGAAAATATCCAGGGCTGCGGCGCAGGACATTTTGACCGAAGAAGATGTCGATAACAAATACCAACAAGCTCCCTCAATATTATCCGGACTAAATCTTCGTTTTAGTAAAGGCAGCAGTGTATTAATTGCGGATGAATCGATCAATACCGGGGGGCTGTCATTGCAGCGGCTAGGGCGCTATCCTCGATGGGAGCATCTGACAGCCTGATGCGCATTGCCGCGATCGCAGACATTCAGGCCCCTAAAATAGCCGATTTCTGGCTGCTCAACACCGATTCCAAGTGGTACGGCGGCCATTTTTGTTCCGATCAGGTGGACCGGGACTATCTTGAATGGATGAGCATACATTTTCCCCAGATCAAAGTCGAGCCGAAGGAAAAGTTCTAGTTAGGGCGCTTTGAGGTACAGGCTCGACCTTCGCCCCTCTTTGGGCGGGGCTTCGGGCCATGGCTGTTATTCCGATAAAAGGCGAAGCTATAAAATGATCTTCCACCTTACTCCTTACTACTTGTTCCTTACTCCTTAAATTTGCGGAGCAATGAGTGGGTAAAACAATGGATTGCGGGTGACTTTGGTTAAGGAGTAAGAAGTAAGGAATAAGGATAAAATTTGCGATGCAAATTTTATGGACCTGGGGGGACTCGAACCCCCAACCCCTAGCATGCCATGCTAGTGCTCTACCAATTGAGCCACAGGCCCA
>CAZRTO010000019.1:0-22267 GCA_964603025.1 uncultured bacterium
GGGCATTTATGGCGTTTTGATCAATATTGGAGAAAAAGAGGGCTGGCTCACGCTTCACGGCTCAACGGTACAGCTTGTGACGCCGTATGACAACATCACTACGATAATGCACGAAGGCGCAAGCGGCAGCGGAAAAAGCGAGATGATAGAATACGTCCACCGAATGGAGGACGGAAGGCTTCTTCTGGGCAGGAACACCGTGACCGGCGAGGAAAAGAAACTGACGCTGACTCAGGCTTGCGGCCTTTGGCCGGTCACAGACGATATGGCGCTTTGTCCGCCGGCCTATCAGGAAGGCAGCAAACTGGTGATCACCGATGCCGAAAAAGCATGGTTCGTGAGAGTGAACCACATCACGCAGTATGGGACGGACCCAAACCTTGAACAGCTGTGCGTGCAGCCAAAAGAACCTCTTATTTTCCTGAGTATAGACGGAGTAAAGGGGGCTACGGCCCTCATATGGGAGCATACCCAGGACAGTCCCGGCAAACCGTGTCCCAATCCAAGGGTCATCCTCCCGAGAAGGCTGGTGCCGGGCATAGTGGACGGGCAAGTCGAAGTGGATATCCGCAGTTTCGGGCTGCGGACGCCTGTATGCACCAGGCAAAACCCTTCCTACGGGATAGCTGGATATCTCCATGTGCTTCCGCCCGCTCTTGCCTGGTTGTGGCGCCTTGTTTCACCCAGAGGCAGCGCTAATCCCAGTATCGTTGCCGAAGAGGGCCTTACAAGCGAGGGCGTGGGGTCATACTGGCCTTTTGCCACGGGAAAGATGGTCGATCAGGCTAACCTGATGCTTGATCAGATAAGGTCCACTCCGAAGACGAGATATACATTATCGCCTAATCAACACGTTGGGACTTGGCATGTAAGCTTTATGCCTCAATGGGTATCAAGGGAATACCTGGCAAGAAGGGGCAGCGCGAAGTTCAGGCCCGGCCAGCTTACGCCGGCAAGATCTCCTCTGCTCGGATACGCATTGACAAATATGCAGGTAGAGGGCTCTATAATCCCACAGTTTTTTCTTGAAGTGCAGCGGCAGCCGGAAATAGGAAACGACGGATACGATGCCGGAGCCCAAATACTGAGCGAATTCTTTAAAAAAGAGCTCCGCCAGTTTTTGTCAGGCGGGCTCGATCCCATGGGCGTCAAGATAATCGAGGCCTGTCTCAAAGACGGCTCAGTTGAGGATTATGAAACGCTGATCCCGCAGGCATGAAAAGTAGAAGAAAGGAGATAATGGATATGGGAACGAAACCGTTAGTCGGGATACTTATGGGAAGCGAGAGCGACCTTGCCGTGATGAGCAAGGCAGGGGAGGTATTGAAAGAGCTTGGGATAGACTATGAGATGGATATTAGCTCGGCACACAGGCTTCCCGAAAGGACCGGTCAGTATGCCAAGACGGCCAGAGAGAGGGGGCTTGAAGTCCTGATCGCCGGCGCAGGAATGGCAGCCCATCTTCCGGGAGTGATAGCATCGTATACCACCCTTCCGGTCATCGGGGTGCCTCTCAAGTCAGGCAGCCTGGACGGGGTTGACGCGTTGTATTCCATTGTACAAATGCCCCCCGGCATACCTGTGGCTACCGTGGCGATCGACGGGGCAAAGAACGCGGCATTTCTTGCCGCATCCATCCTTTCGATAAAACATCCAGAGATCGCCGCAAACCTTGAGAAATTCAGAGAAAAGACAAGGCAGCAATTACTAAAAAGGTCTGCGGAGCTAAAGGAAACAGGAAAGTGACAGGTTTAAAAAAGGACATAATGGAGCGTGTGCTCGTTGTAATTGCCGGAGTTATGATACTCATGTGTCTCGGCGTTGCTTATTCCTGGGGCGTATTTTTGCTCCCTATAGATGCAGACATGGGGTGGGGCAGGGCGCAGATATCTTTCGCAGTATCGGTATTGCTTCTGGTATTCTCATTGTTCATGGCGGTCGGCGGGCTGATGGAGAAGAGGTTTGGCCCAGCCAAGACCGCCTGTATCGGCGGCGTACTGGTAGGGTTGGGATGGATCATGGCGTCTTTTTCAGCATCTCCTCTCCATTTATATGTATCCTATGGATTGTTTGCCGGCATCGGTACTGGGCTGTGTTATATGCCGTCCATTTCGAGCGGAATACGGAGCTTTCCCGAAAAAAAAGGCCTGATCACGGGCATAATTGTGTTTGGGTTCGGATTTGGAACCGCATTTTTATCCCCGGTCTTGACGCATGTCATAACCATATACGGTTGGCGGACGGCAATGTTCGCATGCGGGACGGTCTTTACCGCCGTTATATTGCTGGCCGCGCAGTTCTTAAAGGTATCCGCGCCTTCCGATATGCAGTCCATAGGCGCCGCAGAAACAAAGGACCACTGCTTTTCTCCTTTGCGGATGATAAAGACCCTCGAATTCAAGATTATGTTCTCCACTTATCTGCTGTCTATGCTTGCGGGGATGATGGTCATAGCTCATCTTATCGCTTTTACCGCTGACAAAGGTTTCGGTCCTATGCAGGGCGCTTTTGCCCTTACAGCCCTGGCGGTGTTCAACGGCCTGGGCAGGATACTTTTTGGATATGCATCCGACGTCTGGGGCGGCAGAAGGATACTTATATTATTGTTCATGGTGATAAGTGCCGCGATGTTCGCCATTTATCATTCTGCCGGATTGCCCGCCTTATATTTTCTTTCCATGACAGTGGGATTGTGTTTTGGGGGTTTTCTGGCCGTCTATCCTGCTTTGACCGCGGATTATTTCGGCTGCCGGGATTTTTCGATAAATTACGGATTGGTATTTATCGGCTACGGCAGCGGATGCTTCGTGGGGCCTTTGATAGGAGGGTGGGTTCATGACCTTTCGGGAAGTTATTCAACCGCGTTTTATTTTGCAGGGGCATTGGCTTTGCTGGGCGGCATGCTCACATATTTCTTCATGAAAAAACCCGTCCATTAATTCAATACGCGTTACGTGCCTGTCAAGCAAGGCGACGGCCAGATTCGAACTGGCGAATAACGGTTTTGCAGACCGCTCCCTTACCACTTGGGTACGTCGCCAAAAATAATGGTGCGCAAAACGCCCCCGCGTTCGCGGTGGCGGCGCATTTCACTTCGTTCAATGCGCGTTACTGGGTTCGAACCAGTGACCCCTTGCCTGTCAAGCAAGTACTCTAACCAACTGAGCTAAACGCGCACATATTAATAGCGGGATATGGGAGTCGAACCCATTTCTTCAGCTTGGGAAGCTGACGTTGGACCGATCAACTAATCCCGCTTACGCCCTTCGGCGAGCAAGCCCGCCGATATAATTACATTTTACAACAAAATATCCCGGCATGGCTGTTTTTTGAGCATATATGCAAGTCGCCGCGTAGATAATACGATGAATATATGTGGTTTAATAATGGCGCTGTTAGCGCTATAATGCAGAAAGGTATTTATGGGCAGATATATATTTTTTCTTGGTTTTGTGGTGTTGGTCCTCAATCTGGTCATGCCGACCATACAAAAATACATGGACAGCGCGGAGAATCCGAACAGGCAGATAAGCAGTCTTAATTTCGTATATTCCAAAATGAAATGATCTAAGCCGGTTATTCTTTGAATAGCAGCTTTTTGAGTTTTTGCGTGGCGGTCTTACATATCCGGCTTGTTTGTGATTCTGACAGCCCGATATCGTGCCCGATCTCTTTGAACGTTTTGTCATCCTGATAATACCCGATTATGACCTTGCGTTCATTCTCTTCCAGGTCTTTCATCGCGCTGTCTATCTGTGTGGCCAGCTCCGTTGTCTCGGTCACCGCGACCTCTTTGTTGAACGCCAGATATACGTTCGCCGCCTGTGTGACCCATTCATATATGCCTGTTACCGGATCGGTGCCTCTTTTTCTCAAGTAATCCTGCATGGATCCCTTGAGCCTTATGCTGACGTAAGGCCAGAGGTCCCCCTTGCGTGGGTCCCAGCTTTTCAGGGCGTCCACAAAGGCCATTTTTGCTTCAGAGGTGAGGTCTTCAGCTTCCCTTGCCGCGACAGCGGTAGGCAGATTGTTGATATACCATTTTACTGTGGCATCTATCTGGTTCTTGTACTTTTGCAGAACTTCATCCGAATACTTCATGAAGTGCTTGCGCAGGACGAGTACTATTTTATCCTCGGTATCGCGGTCAGACATTCTTCATCTCCCTGATGACGGCTTCCACAAGCTCGTCGCTGCGGTCTTTCTGCAGGTGGCGGCAGAACTTCATTGCCATATCCTTGGTGAATCTGTAGAACCTCTGGAACGCGGGGGGTACGCCCTTTACGGCGCCGCTTGTAAGCGTTCCGGTGACTTTCACTTTTGTGTTTAGAGAAGATATTCTGCCGGATTCACCCATTATTAATGTTTCCGCCGTGCGTGCCTTTGTTTTCGAGCACCGTGCTGACCGCCGCAAGTGCCTGGCGCCTCAATATAGGGTCGGCCATTACCGACGCGGCGATCTTCTCAACCATTTTATCAAACCCTTTTATCAAAGTAAAGGATTTTCCCATCTGTACTTCGATAGCTGTTCTTACAATGGTAGCGACAAGATCTTTTGCGGGAAGGTTGGGGTGGAGCACCTCTTTAAGGGCTGCCGTGAACCTGGGAATATTGTCCCTTTCTTTTGGCTCTTCCTTCTGAGGGGTTTCTTTTATCCGGTCTTTTTCGTAAGATAATCTTCCCGATATCAGCGTGCTGCGCAAAAAAGCGTCCCTTGATGACGGATCGCTGACCGGTATATTTATGTTCTTGCTTTGTTCCATCTGTATTTATCAGTCCAATGATACCATGCCTATGGACTGGACCTTTACCTGCGGGACTATCTCATTGTATGACAGCACCGCGGTATCGGGGAAACTCCTTTCAATGAACCTTTTAAGGTGCGGCCTCAGCCTCGGAGAACACAATATGACCGATGGCAGCTTCATCTTTTTGAAAGAAGGTATCTGGTTGGCTATCTGTCCGAGTATCCTTTCGCCGATGCTCGGGTCTAGCGCCAGAAAGGATCCGTATTCAGACTGGTGTACCGCTCCGATCATGGTCTCCTCGAGATTCGGGTCGATCGTTATTACCGTGATCACATCGTCCTTGTTAGTATAGCTTTCACAGATCTGCCTTGCCAGGGATTGTCTTACATATTCGGCGAGGATATTTATATCCCTGCTCAGATGGGCGTAATCCGCCAGCCGCTCCATTATTGTGGAGAGGTCCCTTATAGATACCCGTTCCCTTACGAGCAGCTGGAGCACCTTGTGTACCTGTCCGAGAGAGAGCATATCAGGTATGAGCTCCCTTACGATGGCGGCATTTGTGTTCTTGACCAGTTCGACAAGCGACTGCACGTTCTGTCTGGTTATTATTTCGTCCGCGTAGCGTTTTACGGTTTCCCTGAAATGTTCACCCACCACGTCTACGGCATCCATTGAAGCAATCCCCGCCTCATCAAGTTTCGGTTTGTCGGCGAGCTGGACCCAGGAGATAACATCCCCGTCCACGGGGTTCTTGCCTTCTATTCCGGCGATGCTCTTCTGTTTCAGCTCTTCGGGCGACATGTCAACCTTTAAATGGTCAGCCAGCACTTCGCCGGTGGCTACCTTTGTACCTCTTATCTCGATCACGTATTGGTTCGGCGGAAGGCTGAGGTCGTCCATGACCCTGACGCCTGGAATGACAAAGCCCAGATCCTGTCCTATGTGGTATCTGATCAGCGTTATCTTTTCAAGCAGCGGGCCTTTTTTCGCAGGATCGATCATCGGTATCAGGTTCCTTCCGGTCTTGAGGCTGAGAGGGTCCAGGCCGAGTGTTGAAATGATGCTTTCCGGTTTTTTAAGTGCGTCCTTTTGGGTGGATTCTTCGGAGACCATTGCGACCTCTTCTTTTTTGAGCTGTGTCCTTAGGACGAATATGGTTACCATCCCGGCACCGAGAGCGATCGTCATGAACGGCAGCGTCGGCAGGCCGGGCACCAGGGCGAAGGCCGCAAGCATCATAGCGACAAAGGCAAAAGCTCTCGGCTGGGCGAAAAGTTCTTTGCCGATATCTGTTCCTATGCTTTCTTCGGTGGCGGCTTTTGTTATGACCATGCCGGTCGCGATAGAGACCAGAAGGGCCGGTATCTGGATCACCAGTCCGCATCCTATGGTGAGCAGGGCGAACGTTTGTATGGCCTGCATGACATCCATGCCTCTCTGCAGCCAGCCGACCAGGATCCCGCCGATCAGATTGACTATCGTTATTATTATTGAGGCTATGGAATCGCCCCTTACGAACTTGTTGGAACCGTCCATAGCTCCGAAGAAGGTCGATTCTTTTTCTATCTTTTTCCTGCGGTTCTTGGCCTCATTGGCGTCTATAAGGCCGGCATTGAGGTCAGCGTCTATGGACATCTGTTTCCCTGGCATGGCGTCCAGCGTGAACCTGGCTGCTACCTCGGCAACACGCTCGGAGCCTTTTGTGATCACTATGAACTGCACCAAGGTTATTATGATATAAACTATTCCGCCGACTATATAGTTGCCCGCGACAACGAAGTTGCCGAAAGAGGCGATCACTTCCCCGGCATACGCGTTGAGCAGGATAAGCCTGGAAGCGGCTATGTTGATCGAGACCCTGTAAAGAGTGACGAACAGCAGCATAGAAGGAAAAGCCGCAAAATCAAGAGGTTCTTTCAGGAACATGGACACAAGGAGCACTATCAGCGATATGGCGATATTCCCGGCTATGAGAATATCCATGATGATAGGGGGCAGGGGGACTATGATGAGAGCTATTACTATGACCAGAAGGCCCGCAAATATGAGGTCGTTGACCGAGAACAGGTCTTTAAATAATTTCAGGCCTCCGGATTCGGCCACTTTGTTTATCTCCTAACCGGCGATCGCAGATCACTCCTGACCCCCTTCAAGGGGCCGAGCCATTCTTTCCTGCGCTTCGTACGGTCTTTTTTTAATTTATACACGAAAGCGAGGACTTCCGCAACCGCCTGGTACAGTTCATTAGGTATCTCGTCCCCGACCTTTGCGGAACGATATATCGCCCGCGCAAGTTCCTCGTTCTCGACTATAGGGATATCGTTCTTCTCAGCTATCATCTTTATCTGTTCAGCCAGCTCAAACCGTCCTTTGGCCAGCAGTTTCGGGGCTTTCATCTTTGCCGCCTGATAGTTTACCGCCACGGCAAGATGTATAGGGTTGGTGACGACCACATCCGCCTGCGGGACCGAGGACATCATCCTGTTGTTGGCCATGGCTCTCTGCAGGTCCCTCATTCTCTGTTTGACGTGAGGATCTCCCTCGAGCCGCTTATATTCCTCTTTGATCTCCTGTTTGGTCATGCGCAGATTTTTCATGAATTCCCATCTGCGGTATAGATAGTCAAGTATCGCAATGAACATATAGAACAGGGAAACTCTTACGGCGACGTTAAAAGCTATCGAGCCGCCCACCGCCAGAGCTTCCCAGGGATGGGCGTTTATAAGTCCGACCACAAAGGGGAGGTCTTTGCTTGCCGTCGACCAGGCTATCCAGAACACTATTATGATCTTGAGGAGAGACTTGACCAGCTCAAAAAGCCCCTGCATGCTGAACATCCTCTTGAACCCTTCCAGCGGGTTGATCCTCTCCAATTTTGGGGAGAGCGGGTCCACGGAGGCCGCACCCTGCGTTTGAAGGCTCTCTACCAGGACGGCGGCTATGAACACGGCCCCGAAAAGAGGGGCCAGTATCAGAGCAAAAGCTCTCAATGCTATCATCAGCGCCGCCGCAACAAAACCGTAACCGAAATCCTGTATGTTGGGTATTAGGTTGTATATAGCCCTGACCATATAGGACAGCTCTTCCCAGACAAATCCGCCGATGAACCGCAGCACAAGATAGGACAAGAGCAGGAGAAAGGCCGTGGTGACCTCCTTGCTTTTTACGACCTGTCCTTTTTCCCGCGCTTCTTTAAGCCGGTGAGGAGTAGGCTCTTCGCTTTTATCTCCGGACTGTTCCCCCATCTTTTGAGCACCTCATCCTTATGTTATGTTGGCCAGCAGTCTTATTATCTCCTGTATCATCCGGTTAATCAACGTGCCGACATGGCTTGTCATAAGGGGGACGCTGAAAAGCAGTGCGAGCATTCCCAGCGAGGGTTTTACCTGAAAGCCCAGCATAAATACGTTGACCTGCGGAGCGACCCTCGACACTATGCCGAAGGAAAAATCTGACAGGAAGATTATGAGTAGGGCGGGGACAGCCAGCTGCAGCGCGATCAGCAGAAGCGAGGATACCGCTTCCACCACCTGCAGCGTGAACGCGGAGGAGAGGTTTATCGTGTAGCCTATCGGGATGGCGGCATAACTGTGATGGACCCCCGCCAGGATCATGTGATGGCCGTTGAGCACAAAGAATATCACAAGGCCCATAAAGAAGGCGAGCCTGCCGATCATAGACGACATGGCGCCCGTGTTAGGGTCCATGGCGCTGGCGATACTGGTCCCCATCTGAAGATCTATCAGGTTTCCCGCAGATTGCAGGCTTTCAAAAAAAACGTTGCATATGAAGCCGATGGCAAAACCTATGAAAAACTCTGAAAGCAGCATTATCACAAAGGCCATATTCTCCGGCGGCAGGGCCTTTACGGGGATGGTGGGCCACATGACCACTGATATCCATATTGCCAGTGCTACTTTGCCGAGTGAAGGAAATGTCCTGGCGCTGTAGACAGGCGCTTCGATGAATATTCCTGCTATCCTTGCGAAGATCAGCAAAAATACCAGTAACTGGGGGACAGTAAGGACCATGTCTTCATCTCACCATATTGGGTATATTGTTCCAGAGCGTTGTTATAAAATCCACAAGTATCGCCGCCATCCACGGAGACAGGAACGCTATGGCTCCCATTACAACGATCATTTTCGGCACGAAGGTGAGCGTTTGTTCCTGGATCTGGGTCACGGCCTGAAAAAGGCTTATGATAAAGCCCGTCAGGAGCCCGAGCCCCACTACCGGAAGTGCCAGCATGAGGACCGTCATCACCCCGCTGTATACTATTTGAGTAGCAAAATCCTGTGACATTGTTTATCTAAAGCTCATCATAAGCCCTCGGCAGATGAGATTCCATCCGTCCGAGAGCACGAAAAGAAGTATCTTGAAAGGCAGTGAGACCATGACCGGCGAGAGCATGAACATGCCCAGAGATAGAAGCACATTGGCCACAACGAGATCTATCACTATGAAAGGGATGAATATCAGGAACCCTATCTGAAAGGCGGTCTTAAGCTCGCTTATCATGAACGCCGGGATAAGAACATAGGTCGGGACCTCTTCGAACTTTGTAGGGGCTTTGATCCTGGAGAACTGGATGAAAAGCCTAAGGTCCGCTTCTCTGGTCTGCCTGAACATGAACCTTCTCAGAGGTATCGCCCCAAGCTCGAAGGCTTTGGCCTGTGAGATCCTTTTTTGATTGTACGGTTCTATGGCCGTCGTGTTTATTTCCTGCCAGACAGGGGTCATTACAAATACGGTCATAAATATGGAAAGCCCTATGATCACGGCGTTTGGAGGGGTTTGCTGCGTGCCTACGGCGGTCCTGATCATGCTGAGCACTATAACGGTCCTTAAAAAGGACGTCGTGGAGATCAGGAAAAACGGCACAAGAGTTATAAGTGAGATCGAGAGCAGAAGCTGCATGCTGCTGCTCAGCTGTTCGGGCCCCAGCGCCGTCCCAATATCTATAGGCGTCCCTATTGGAGCTGCCTGGGCCAATACAGTGCCTGAAACGGCCAGAAAGGCGAGTGCCAGGGCAAATATTCTCTTCATTTGAAGCTAAAAAGTTCCCTCTTCAAATTTGTCTATGACGGTTACGTTCTTGTTGCTGACTGACAGGAGCCAGGACTTTCCGGCTGATCTTACTATGTACAGAGTCACCTGTGGCTCAACCACCAGCCTATCGAACAGTGTTATGTGCTCGCTTTTGTTGGATGTCTTGAGCTTTGGGAGCAGATATTTTGCCGTTATGTACAAAAAACCGAGCACCACCGCCAGAGAGAAGAGCAGCTGTACCACATAGCCTATGGATACGGCAGCGGACGATACCTGATAAGTGGCGGCGCTGGCTTCCGGGCTAAAAAAAAACTCGGGTTCCGCTGATGCGACCGCAGGAAAAAGCAGCAAGCAAAAAAGAGATATCGCAGTCTTTTTCATTTTATCTTGACCTCGGAGATCCTGATGCCGTAGCAATCATCAACAGCGATGACCTCTCCGATAGCTACGGTCTGTCCGCCGACCTTCACCTCGAGAGGCTCTCCGGCGAACTTATCCAGGCTGATTATGGAGCCGTCAGCCAGGTCCAATATTTCTCTCAGCGTGAGTTTGGTCCTGCCAAGCTCAACCGTGGCTTCGATCGGAATGTCGGCAAGAAGCTTTTTGTCTATCTTTGGACCCGAGACGGAGCTGTCGAGTTCGGTGAATCTTATCTTGTCGACCTCATAGTTCTCGTTCTCTCCCAAAACTCATACCTCCTCTTTTGGGAATTCCTGTTCTTCCTGCAGTTCAAGCCCCGGCTTTTCGTCGATGTTGTCGTTCATGAGGTCAGTTCCTTCCGGTGCCTCGGCCCTGGGGTCTTTCAGCTTGATCCTCTCGATGCGTCCTCCGCCGTTCTTGATGATCTGGACGCATAATCTATCATCCTTTATACCAGGTTGTCCCAGAATATTCAAGTCTTCTCCTATTGAGATCTGGAGAAGATCGTTGACCGATGAGTCTAGCACTATCACATCCCCGGTTTCAAGCTCGTACAGGTCCTTGGCGGATATCAGGGTGTTGCCCAGCACCGACCTGACCGGCATTGTTATTTTTGCGGTTATGGCCTGAGGCAATCGCCCTATTTCTTGCGGCGGAGAAGTCTTTTTATGTTTTTGCAGGGCTTGTTTGGCGGCCGACTGCAGGTTTGAGATCAGGAGGATGTTCCCGCTGAGCTTTCCGAAATTCAGCTGGGATTTTGCCATGATGAGGACCGACGATTCATCGATCGTCTGGTCAAAATAAAGATTTGGCGAGGTCAGATATTTAACTTCGGTTTTGCCGTCTTGTCCCCCGACAAGCTTTTCAGCCCCTGGCGAGGCGCAAACTTCAAGAATGTTCTCCTCGATTTCCGTAAGGTTCTTTGCCGGAGTGCTATCGGGATGGCCGCCTACAGAGGAATTGATCAGGGCATTTGCGAGCGGCATATCAAAACATAAAAAAACCGGTTCTGTCCCTGGGGCCGAAACCCTGAACTGGACCAGGGGCATATTCACTGTTTTCAGTATCTCGGCGTAGTTGTCCGTCTCGATGCTGCAGCTCGCGGTACTAAGCACAAGGCCGGAAGACTTTTGCAGCGATCTCGCGTATTCTTCGAATATATCCAGGAAGAACAGGTCAAGGTCTAGTGTTTCCTTTTCGGAAAGCCTGTTGGCCGAGCGTGACCCGTTCTTGTTCTTTGCCGATTCCTCTATTCTTGGCCGGTATTTTGTCCAATCACCGATCGCCCCGGGAAGAAGAACCGTCTTTTTAATTTTTTTCGCGATCATTTAACCCCTTATCAGCCCATTTTATTTATGAAAGCGGTTATTGTATCATTTGCCATTCTAATGACGGACATTGCCGCATCGATTGCTCTCTGAATCTCTAAGGATTCCACAACCTCTGAAGGATAATCGACATTTGAGGCTTCCAGCGTTCTTGGAGTGATCTCGCCTGCTTTTGGCGCGACCGGCTCATTGGCAGGCCCGGAGGATATTGTGGGGTAATACGTCAAACCGTCGGACATGAGCAGCCCGGATGTATTTTTGAAAGAAGTAAGAGCAACCTGGAACGGAAGAGATGTTCCGTATTTTGCCCCTTCCTCGTCTGTTTCGGTGTCGAGCGACATTCTCAATATTCCGTTTGTGTCCCATGTTATCCTTGTTTTATCAGCTTCATCGATTCCGGGAATATTGCTTAAATCAATAGGGACAAGTTGTTGCGTTGATGTTCCGTTGTTTTGCACACCAAATCCGTATAATTGCATATTGTTTTGTGTCACAATTTTATTTTCCGAAATCTTAAAATCCCCGCTTTTAACATAGAAGAAGGACCGGCCTTCATCAGGCGACACTATAAAAAATTTGTCGCCATTATTGACCTTAAGGCTAAGATTCTTTCCGGGGAGATCTCCTCCTACAGAGAAATCGATTGTTGTTGCGGATATTGAAACTGTACCCCCTAGCTGTATTCCATTGGTTCCTCCCTCATTTCCTGTGGCAAAAGCGCTCGAGCCACTTGAGAGCTGTTGATTAAAAACTGTTTGAAAGCTCATGTCTATTCTTTTGTAGGAGTTAACGTTCATGCTTGAAATGTTGGACGAAATTGACTTCATCTTTGTGGTGTACGACTCCATTGCGTTCTTGGCTTGCGACATAACATCAAACATATCTTGCTCCTCCTTTACCTGACTTCTGTTATAGACGAAGAAGGAATGACAGAGTCCCCTATATCCACCATTGCGATGCCGTTTTGCATCAAGACTCGCTGAACGATTCCACTAATTTCGGCGTTGTTTTGTCCAATAGCGCTTATGGTTTTCCCTATCAATAAGCTAAGGAGTGGCAATTCGGATAATGAGGTCTCATTACTAGCATCAGAAGCTGAAGTGTTAAGCATGGAAGACATATTCATGGCCATTAAAGAAGAAAACATGCTGTTTCCGAAAGACGATCCGGAACTGCCAGATTGTTCGCTGCCGAACAGGTTGTTAAGGTTTGGGGCCGACATTTCCGCCATTAAAATACGCATAAAATCGTCGTTCGTTAGGTTGGCATTGCCTTTCGTTGTTGCCGTGGACCTGCTGGTCGTGATATCAAATGGGATCCCCGATACTGTCGATGCCATATTGTCTCCTCCTTATACCTCTGAGTATATCATCAGACGTCTCATAGTCATAGCGATCCCGTCCGCATTTCCGAAAAAGTCTTTTGCGGATGAAGGACCGATAAGGACCGGAACGAAAGGGCCTGGAGCCGCTGCGGTCACTAACGGACTGTCATCTCCGGATCCCCTTTGTCCGGTGTCATGTCCGCCTACCGAAACGTTGAGTGACCCGATGTCGAGCTTTGCTTCGGCCAGCATCTGCTTTAATTCTTCCAGCTGGGATTCTATAAGGTCCTTTGTTCTTTCGTTGGCAAAGATCTGTATCGTGAGCGTCCCGTTCTCCGAAGAGATATTCATCTTAAGATCGCCGAGCCACTGGGGTTTGAGGTTCAGCACCAGCTCAGCCTTGCCGTTCACCTTCAGCATGCTGGCGCTTTCAACGATCTTATCAGCTATTTCGGACGCTTCAGGTCTTATCCTCAGGCTGTCCAACTTTAGCGACAGGTCTGTGATAGGGAAGGGGATCCAGGCGTTCTTGAAATAAGCCAGAAGTCTTGCCAGTATTTCCTGCTGGGACTCTGTTCTTTCGGTTGTTGACGATGCGGAAGCCCCGTCCTTATGTCCGCTGTCCCCTCGGAGCTGTTCGTGAGCGGACGAGGCGTCTATCCTCAGTCCGGCATCGGTCCTGGATATGGCGGCGGCTTCCTTGAGCCTTACGGGCTCAGCACCGCCAAATTTTAAGGAGCCAATATCCCATTCTACCGGCGTGGACATGTCCGCAAAAGCGAGGATAAGATCATCTATCCCGTTGTCGCGGCTATTGATCTTTTTGTAGGAGTTCTTGAGTTTTTTTTCGAAGGACGGGGATTCCTGAAGGTTTGACGATGAAACCTTTTTTTCTCTGTTCGGTTGAGATTGCGGCCTTTTAACGGAGGCTATTTCCGGCTCTCTCATTTTTGCCCTCTCAACTATCCATCGCCTGACTAAATATATACTATGTATAGAAAAAAATCAATACGTTCCGGAAAAAGGGACGGAACAATGCCGCGGGAGAGACTCGAACTCTCAAGCCTTTCGGCATACGCACCTCAAACGTACGTGTATACCAATTCCACCACCGCGGCACGGGCTATTTTTATAATATAAAAGTCAGAGGGCGTTGTCAAGAATTTTTTGCGTAATTTCCTCAAGTTTGAGGCCTCTTGAGGCTTTTATCAGGACCGTATCCCCCGGCATCAGGGTTCCGGACAAGAATTTCGCGGCTTTTTTCTTGTCCGCAAAATACAGGCCTTTTGAAGCAGGCATGCCCTGAACGAAGAATTTTGCGTTCTTTCCAACGGCCACGGTCAGATCTATTCCCGACCTGCCGATCAGAAGGCCGATCTTGCGGTGATAATCTTTTGATCTTGGCCCCAGCTCCAGCATATCGCCCAAAACAGCCACTTTCCGGCCCTTTTCCCCGGCAAGCGTATTTATCGCGGCCGCCATTGAGCCCGGATTGGCGTTATAGGTGTCATTTATCACCCGGATCCGGTCCTTTGTGAGTTTTATATCCATTCTCTTGGATGAAGGCTTAAATGCCGAAAGGCCGCTCTTTATGGTCCTGACCGGGACCTTCATTTTGAGTCCCGAGGCGATCGCCATCAGTGCGTTATATACGTTGTGCACCCCGGGCAAAGGGACAGAGAACCGGTGAACTGCGCCGCTTATTTTTACGCTGAAGTCTGTTCCTTTCGCTGAGCGTGATATTGCGAACGCTCTCAGATCCGACTTGTTCCTTATGCCCACGGACATAACGTCCGCTCCTTTTGCCTTTTTTTTAAGAAAAGCGAAGAAATCATCGTCTGCATTCAGTATGGCGCAGCCTCCGGGCCTTATCCCACGCAGTATCTCGCTCTTTGCGCTGGCGATGTTCTTTCTGCTTTTCAGTTTGCCGATATGCGCTTCGCCGATGTTCGTTATGACAGCTATGTCCGGAGCGCACAGCGACGAAAGCGGCAGGATCTCATCAGGACCCTGCATTCCCATTTCAATGACCGCGAAACGATGTTTTTTGGAGAGCTTGAGCAGTGTCAGCGGAACCCCTATCTCATTGTTCAGGTTCTCGAGGGTCTTGAGCGCGGGGGCGTGAGCGGCCAGCACCGCGTGTATCATATCTTTTGTGGTGGTCTTGCCGCTGCTTCCGGTTACGGCCACTATACGCGCGGAGGACTTTTTTCTGTGCAGGCGGGCGATCGAATGGAGCGCTTCAAGCTCGGGATAAAACCAAGCCTGCTTGCCACGGTTTGAAGGGAGCGTTATGGCTATTTTGCCTTTTGGTGCGCGAGTCGTTTTTTTTGATGAGACCGCGCCTAGAGCTCCGTGCCTGAAAGCGGACAATATATAGTCGTGTCCGTCGAAATTTGGCCCTTTGAGCGGGACGAACAGCGTCCCTTTACCGGTAGTTCTTGAATCGGTGGATATTCCGCTGAAATAAGCGCTCTTGGAACTTCCGGATATTTTACTCCCGGTAGCTTCAAGGACCTCTTTCAGTGATAGGCGCATCGGCTATTTTACGTTGGCCGAATCCAGGAACTGTTTGTTGGACTTATATTCCTGCAGCCTGTCTATCAGCTGTTCGGTGGATTCGGAGCCTTCGAAGCTGTCGAGCACTTTTCTAAGGAGCCAGACCTTTTTGAGCTCTTCATCGCCGAGCAGCAATTCCTCTCTTCTTGTGCCGGACATCCTCACGTCTATCGCGGGGAAGATCCTTCTGTCAGAGAGCTTTCTGTTAAGGTGCAGTTCCATGTTGCCGGTACCCTTGAACTCCTCATAGATCACGTCGTCCATGCGGCTCCCGGTCTCGACCAGCGCGGTGGCAAGTATCGTAAGACTACCGCCTCCTTCGATATTTCTGGCAGCACCGAAGAACCTTTTGGGTCGGTGAAGGCAGGTGGGATCGAGTCCTCCGGAAAGCGTCCTGCCGGACGGCGGAGTTACGAGGTTGTAAGCCCTGGCCAGCCTGGTGATGCTGTCCAAAAGAATTACGACATTATGATTGGCTTCCACGAGACGTTTTGCGCTCTCCAGTAGGAGCTCCGCCACCCTTATGTGGTTTTCCGGCGGTTCGTCAAAGGTGGAGCTTATCACTTCGCCTTTTACCGAACGTTCCATATCGGTGACCTCTTCCGGGCGTTCGTCCACCAGCAGGACTTTTATTTTGTAATCCGGGAAGTTCGCGGAGATGCTGTTGGCGATGTTCTTGAGGATGGTGGTTTTACCTGCTTTGGGCGGGGATACTATCATGCCGCGCTGGCCCGCGCCGATAGGGGAGACCAGGTCGATGAGCCTCGCGGAAATAGGGCATCCAGAGTATTCGAGCACTATCCTTTGGTCCGGAAATATCGGGGTCATGGCGTCGAACGGGACGCGCTCGCGGATCGTATCCGGGTCCTGGCCGTTGACCGCTTCTATCTTAAGGAGGCTGAAGTACTTTTCTCCGTCTTTGGGAGGTCTTACCTGTCCCTGTATGGAGTCCCCGTTGGCAAGATCGAACCTTCTTATCTGCGTCTGGGAGACGTATATGTCGTCGGCGCTCGGAAGATAGGTCTCTGTCCTTAAGAATCCGTAGCCTTCGGGGAGTATTTCCAGCACCCCTCTGGCAAATATTAGGCCGTTGCTCTCGGTCTTTGCCTCCAATATTTTGAATACAAGGTCATGCTTTCTGAACTGCCTGTAGTTGGGGATCTTCATTTCCTTTGCTATTTCGAAAAGTTCGGGGATGGTCTTTTTCTGCAGTTCGGATATGTCCATTTATTCCTCCTCTTGTATTATGCGCTTTTTTTATGTCTGTGGTTTTTCAATGTAGGTTCAAGATAAACTGTATCGATCGCGACACTTTAAGTGCGGCTATCTAACTAAAATATACTATGCCGGCGGCGGCTTTGTCAATGGGCCTCATTGTATGCGCCTTATTTCTCCTTCCAGGGGGTTTGAGAGAGAGCTCTTTGTTTCTTCCCAGGCTCTGAGCGTTTCTCTCTTTTGTTGCCGGAATTGCGATGCTTTTTCTTCATCCCCCACGGATACGGCGGCCCGGATAAGCGCGTCGAGCTCGTTGATCCTGGCCCTGACTGCCAGCTCTTTTTCAACAAGCACTTTTTCCGTAAGGTCTTTTGCCGCGGGTGGCATAGGCGTGGGGGGAGGGGGCGGCTCATCAGCCGCTTTTTGTCTTTCCGTCTGCTGCTGCACAGGCGCGGTTTTTGTCTGTTCAGGAGCTGTGATCGATATTGAAACGAAATGCGAAGTATTCTCCGCCAGCAAAGGGTCCGCCGAGTAGGCGTAGTCTATATGGAAGATATCCGTGCCCGTGCCGGCTCCCAGGGAGTATTTCAGATATCTTTCCCCTCCGATATCGTTTTGCTCAAGTCCGGCCCTGAGCAGGAGCATTTCATGCGCTTTCCACTGGCAACCCGCCTTAAAAAGCAGCGGTCTGTCCATGGCCGATAAGGCGTCAAAAGCGAGCGTCCACTCATCTTTCGGGCGGTACATGAACGCGGCTTTTACCTTCTTTTGCAGGGGATCTCTTGTGCCGCCGGGCCAGCTTATTCCGCTTTCAAGTACATTTTCGATGTAGATCCCCGCGTCCGCGTCACTTCCGATCATATAGAGTAATCCGATGTCCAGCGCGGTGCCTGTACCGTATCCGCCGGCTATGGAATTGGCCTCTTTTTCATATATCTTCAGACGGGCGCCGGAAGAGATGTTTTCGCTTATATTCCCGGCCAATGAGAGAAGGAATACTTGGTCAGTAAAGAAAAAAGGCGATGTGGCATCCCTCACTATCCTCCCGTCGCTGTCCAGAGTTGTTCTGTATATGGCCCCGGAGCTCTGGTTAAGGTATGCGAAGCCCAGGGTTCCGAACCGGACCGGGAGCGCAAAGGCGAGGCTGGAATACGAAAAATCGCCGCTCAGATTGGAGTACATGCTGGCAAGCTGAGGAGCTGATATCCCGGCAAGCCCAGCCGGATTATAAAGTATGGAGGCTACTGTCCCGCGAGACGCGCCGAAAGCCCGTCCCATGGCAATGGGCACGGCGGACGGGCCTGTTTCCGTTATATCGGCGGAAAAAGCCGATACCTGCCGGCTAAGACCTATCGTGGTGAACAACGTTATGATGCAGATGAACACGCGCGCCCTCATTATTTAAGCACCATGACCCTTGTTTTTCCCAGCACCCGGCCTGACGTGTCGGCAATGAAAATAAGATATACGTCGTTGCTGACCGTTTCTCCGTAAGCATTCCTTCCATCCCACGGGGCCTCATTGTATCCGTACCTTGCTCCGTTCTCTCCTGAAGATAGCCGCTCTCTAAAGATGATCTTGCCAGTGGCATCGACCATGAAGATATTGATATCTCCATCGGCCGAGAGATGGTAGGATATTTTCATCCCGCCGGAAGCAGGGTTGAACGGGTTTGGATAGCAGAGCGGCAGCGAGGTCAGTCTGAGCTCTGTATCTGAAGAATCCCGCACCGACAGGTTTGAGGCGCTTTCGGTGTAAAGCGTTCCGTTCAGGTCGTTTATGCGCACGGTTATTGTCTTTTTTCCGGCCCCCGGGAGCTTAGATTTAGGGGTGTAATAGACAGTCACAGATCCTGAGGATTCTTCTATGTTGTCATACATTCCGTTCGCCGAAAGCCCGTCACTTACGGGGATCCCGTTCACGAGCACGGCGCATGACGCCCCGTCAATGGCGGCTATTTTTTTAAAGCTGAAAGTGATATCCGGGATCCCTGATATTGTGTCTCCGTCTGATACGGGCTTGCCTTGTATCTTAATATTTCCCGCAGTATAAGCGGTCCCGAGCTCCGTCCAGGCGGTCGCGGACGGAGGGGTCGCGTTGTCATCCCATGCTCTTGCCCTGAAACTATAGGGAGTTTCCGGGATGAGCCAAGATGATTCCCAGCTGAGCGCGCCTGACGAAGGAGGAAGAAAGTCGGAAGTGTCAATGTTTTGGCACTCGTATCTGGAAGACGCGTCATTAGTGCCGGGACCCCATGCCGCGACAATAGATGTTGCGGTGATCTTGAAAAAAGGGCGTGCCTCGGGCGGCTGATACGGGAATATGCCCTGAGGCGTGATCCCGTACAGAGGTCCGCTAACGGCACCCAGTGCCAGACAAACTACCGCAAAAATTATCCTTTTCATTTACTGCCTCAGGGACAGGGATATGAAATGGGCTGCTGAAAGTCCGGATTCGGAAAAAGGTCTGTAGGCATAGTCAAAACTGATCTTGTGCAGAAAAAGCCCGACACCGGCTGAAACGCCCGTATTCACCGCCGTGGCAGCGCTTATGTTCTGGTCTAGGCCGGCCCTTAGGCGGAGCTGTTCACTTGCCTGGTATTCGCACCCCGTATGAAAAGTGACCGGCGTGTTGCGGCCGGCAGGGATATCCGCGTCTATCGCAAGAAGAAGCTTTTCCTGCATGAACCTGCGGGCCGCGCCCAGTTTTATGACCGCCGGGATGGAATCGCTCGCGCCGGTATCCCAGACGATGGAGGTTGGCAGTATGTTTTGGGCCGTTATTCCGACAGTCGTGCCGTTCTCCATTGCCATCACAAGTCCCAGGTCCATATCGATGCCGCGTCCGCTGTTGTTCTCTGATCCGGAAAAGCCTTTTTGAAAGAATTTTAAGTTGAGGCCGGCGAGCAACCGGCTGTTCCCTATGAGTATCGGATCGCTCTTGGCGTAGCTGACAATGAAAAGCCGGTCGTAATAGTCGAAATATGATGCGCCCGAGGGAGAAGGCGAGATCAACTGTCCTGTTCCGGTGGAGATCATTCCTAGCCCCATCTTTCCGAAGCTGAACTGATTGGCCCCGCCGAGCACCACATAGTTAAGTTCGCCTTCGAACAAAGACGTATACATGCTTGTTGCCTGCCAGCCGGTCGTGAGCCCCAGACCCGCCGGATTCATGAATATCGAGTTCACGTCGTCGGCTACGGCAACAAAAGCCCTGCCCATTCCCATCGGCCTGGCTCCTGTACCTATCTTTGACAGGTCCTCGGTCGCTCCGGTGCCGGCAAAAGAGATATCTGTAAGGCACAAGAGCAGCGCAGCCCCGGCGATCAGTTGTTTGTTCATTTTGATACCGCGACCCTTCCTTTTGCGAGTATTTTTCCCGTGCGCGCGTCCACAAGCCTTGCAAAATACACGCCGTTGGCCGACAGCTCTCCGAAGGAATTGATCCCGTCCCATTCGACTGAGTTGGTCCCTGCTTTTCCGCCGTTCTGTCCGGAGACAAAAGACCTTCTGTACACCATCTCCGCCGAGATGGTGAACAGAAGCAGCGTTGTGTCCGAGATCTCTTACAGGTCGTATATCAACACTGTCCTTTCCATCAGAGGATTGAACGGATTGGGATAATTGATCATGGTCCCTGAAGCTGCCAGTGTTTTTATCTCGAACGCATCCGCGAGCGCGGCTGTCCCGCCGTCAGGGTGTGAGGCGGTCAGGGTCCATATGCCCGGGCTCTTGCCTGTCAGGTCGAAAGAACCCGTGATCTTTGTAGATGAAATGACCCGTATATCCGATGCTGTTATACCGGGCTCTCCCGGAAGCGACAGAGAGACAGCCATTCCGTTTTTGAAACCGAAACCTTCTATTTCGCCCGCCAGGGTGCCCGAATTATATCCGGAAGAAGGGGATACCGAAGTTATCCCGAAGGTCGGCACATCGCCTCCGGAAGGGATGGTGCCGCCTTTTACGATATATGAATCTCCCCGGACAGCGCTCATCACCCTTTCTTTCAGTCCTCCGATGGCCCTGTAGGATGATGATGCCAGTTCCGCCGGGCCGGCGGTCGATTCCATGCGTCCTGCCACCATGTAGGAAGAGCTTGTCCTTATCTGGCTCACTATGATAACGGGAGCTATGGAGAAAGAAAGTGCCGCCGCAAAAAATAGGGCGCCGACCAACGCCAGTTTGTTATTTCTGGCCAGCCGGTTGAAATAATATATCCTGCACTTCAGGCGGCGCAAGCGCTTTTTTATGATGCGCATAATATATGGGTATTATAGTACCTTTGGCAATACTGTTAAAGTGTATTAAGAATTATTGTTGGGGTTGAGGGATGGACACAGCCCCGGACTCTGTCCAGGCGCTTTCAGGGCCTATGGATGTTACTATACCCCCGGACACGGTTATTGTTCTTGTCCTTTTGAAGAGAGTGTTGTTCTCTATCTTGATGTCCGATAATATAGCGTATGTATCAGAGGTGCCGTCAGCTCCTTTTGTGTTGAAGCCGGTCTCAGACCTGACGGGCCCGGTTGAGATCATGCCGGAGGCGCCTAGTATAACGCTTCCGCTACCGGAAGGGGAGAGCACGATGTTTTTATTCTCTCCGCCGGAGGAAAGAACAAGTTCTCCTGTTCCCGTTATGGACCCATTGTCCGAGCCGGTGCCTCCTGATGTAACGGGGATCACTCCTTTTATATCGGCCGGAGCATGGGAGTGGCCGCTGACGGAAGCCGGGAGCCCGCCGATGTAAAGCGCCTTTTCGGACCTGTTCCAGACGAGCGCCGCATCGGAGGAGAAATCGCCCCCCGTGTTGAGCTGTACCGCTCCTTCATCTCCCGCGGGAGATACTTCTGGAGACCAGATCAGGTTGCCGTTGCCGGAATTCTTTAACACCGAGCCGGGCTTTGTTATGTCTTTTGTCCTCGGCCAAAAATATTCTTTTCCGTTCAACACGGTCCTGCCGTCAACAGACAGGGTCCCCTGTACTTCCAGGGAGCCTTTTATGCTCTGCCTGGTCATGCTGCCCGCCCCGCCGAGGGGCACGGCCGAGCAGACGGACGAGATAATAAGTATTGCCAAAGAAACAGTCAGTGCTCTTTTCATTTGCTTCTCCTAGTTATCGGTTCTGCTTATTTCGACCCACTTGCTTATGGAATTGACATATATGAGCTGGAGAACATCGCCTATACCCATTGTAAAACTGGTGGCCGCCGAAAGCTGAAGGCCGTTGCCGTTGTTGAACTTGACAAGTGCGGTGTCATCTCTGCCTATAAGGACCAGCATCTGGCCGTCGGAGCCGGCCGCTATCTGCGGGTTTGCCGACACATCGGTCAGGGCCGAATCACCCTTTATCAGGAGGACCTTGCTTCCCAAAAGTTCGGAGCCTATTCCGGAAGTCGAAATTACATGATCGCCGCTGGGGGTATATATCACGCTGCCGGCCACTTCAAGAGTGGTCGCGACTGAAGTGCTTCCGAAAACGTCGAGATTTCCAAATGCTGAAATAGTGCCGTTACTTAATGACAGTATGGTTCCGCCTGAATCGTCGTCATTAACTACTAGCAGGGATAATGATGCCCCGTTTGCGCCTATTCCCCAGTTTTGGGTGGTCTCAACTCCTAT
>CAZRTO010000020.1:0-21926 GCA_964603025.1 uncultured bacterium
TAGTGTTTTAGCATACAAAGGAGGTGAAACAACATCCGGTTTATGCTGGAACGGGGTTCGAGGCAGGTCGCTTAATAGAGGGAACTAGGACACTCTTACTAAAGCATCCGGCCAAGGACAAAAGATCTTAAAAACCGGACTATACTAAAATGAAAAAAGCCATTGGAATATTTTTAGCTTTGACGTTTGTCGCGGTGCTGGCCGCCGGCTCCTTCGCAAGGACACTTGAAGAGGAAAAGCAGGCAGTCAGGGATTACCTCAAGGTAGTCGACGCCAAGATAAACAGGTTCAGAGCTCAGGGTAACACCGCAAAGGTGAAACAGATGCAGGCCGAAAAGCAGGCGACACTCAGACGTTGGGAAAAACTAAAAGCACAGCTCGAAGCTGAGCAGGTAGAGACCCCCTGGGTGCCTCCTACACCGGCTCCTGTCGCACCGGCACCGGCCCCGGCTCCTGTCAGAAAAGCTCCGGCTGCTGACATGGGCATCACGGTCGGCGGCAAGGTCGGCCTGACGGCCGGTCTTTTCGCGGTAACGGGCGATCTCGACTACGCGTTGGACGGCATTCTTCCTGGCGCAAAAGCCAGGTTGAGCGTTGACTACGTGACCGGGAACAACCCGAACGAAACGGCGACGATAGACAACCCGATGAAAGCGGTTGACGTGAAGATCGGCGGAACTTACGCACTTGATATGCTTAAGACCGCAGCGCTTCCGATCGACTGGTACGCGGGTGCAGCCTACATTCTTCCTGTGAAAGTCAATGCTGGCAGAACAGGGAAATGGGGCGCAGAAGCCTATCTCGGCGGAAAATACAACGTACCTGATTTCGGTACCGTCTACGGCGAGCTCGGTTATGCCGGCCTCAAATATGCGGAAGGCGTAGCGGCTCTCAAAGGCGTGAACGCGGCAGTTGGTTACAGCTACTCGTTCTAACCGGAGGTCTTGTATAGATCTTTAGGCAGGGTTTCCGATCTATTCGGAAGCCCTGTTTTTTTTGATAAAGAATTGAGAAAAATTATTGCGCAAGCAAGGGACAATTCATGAATTGTCCCTATCAAAGAATGATTCACGGATCTATCCCCTTAAAATAAGCCGAATTATCCGTCAACGCCTGTTTATATTTTGCTTTGGCCTCAGCCCTTGAAATAGCCCATTTTTTCATTTGGCCTTCTTCTTCCTTGTCAAAATTGAAATAGACAAAAGCCTTTATCAGGTTATCGGAACTCCCGGCCTTTTTCCGGCCAACTATCCATTCGACAGCGGAGTAGAGCCACTGCGGTTTTAGAACTGCTTCATCGTTTTCAGAATTGGCATCGCACGCCGTCTCCCCTATCATAAGAGGCTTGCCGAAATACTCAAGGTCTGTAACAGCCGCATTGAAGATCTGCTGCGCGGTCTTCCATGATTCGCCGTAGTCCTCGGTATTGTATCCGTCAGCGGCGACCCAATCAACATAGGCCTCTCCCGGATAATATAAGGATAGATCATCTCCGCCGACATCGGGATTCCAGACCCACGTTAGATTGTCGGCATGGGTTGTCATGATCCCATGCACGCGTCGGTACGCCTGCTTGTACAGTTCCGGTTTGCCGCCCCACGGATACCAGTCGGCGTTCATCTCGTGCCCGAAACATACGAACAAGGGTTTCCCGAAAGCGGCGGCGGCTTTGGCGAACTCGGCGATACTTGCGTCAAAATTCCCGGCAATTATCTTTTCAAGGCTGAAAGAAAGGTCGCCTTTCCCTCCCCAGCTCCACGGCTCAAGCTTTATAAATATGACCGAGCCGTTGGCCGAGACCGTGTTGGCCTCCGCAAGCGGGAATCCGCCCCCGGTCACGCCCATCTGAGAGAATGCAAGGAACTTAAGGACAATATCAAGCCTGGTCCCCGCCATTGATTCAAAAGCGTCTATGGAAGACGACGTGATCGTATCTTCCCCAAGAAAAGCCCCGTGATACACACACCCGCTTTTGGGAAGTATCTTGACCTGGGGCGTCGGAGCCGGAGCGCCGGATCTTCCGCACGAAAGAACGCCCGCGAGGATGGCCAGCACAATGAGAAGCATGCCGTATTTCATGTAGTGCATATCCCGATGATATCAGAGTTTTGCCGTTCCCAGGAGACCGGTAACGGGTTTTGCATTGGCCCGATATAGTATGTATAATTAGTCATGAAAGATCGACAAGGAGGTATTTCGGCATGAGATACGGGATAAACGAAGCTCTGGACTGTCTTGAGGTGGCTTTTGACAGAAAGAAGATAATAGTAAATCTGGCGGGCATGGTGCTGTCGGCCGGATTATTCATACTGGTTTCATGGCTCGGAAGCCTGTCCGGCGCGGAAGCAGTATCGACTGCGGCCAATATCGTCGGCCTTGTGTCGGCCTGGATCGTCATATCGCTCACTCTTACCGCTGTCTGCCGTATGTCTTACAAAGAACTGACCACGGGAGAAAAGATATCCGCGGCAGAGGCTCTTTCTTTCTCAAAAAAGCATCTTTTAACCTCGGCATTATCTCCAGCGCTTATAGCGCTTGCAGCAGGCGCTGTGTTGCTTGCGGAATACGCCGTTTTTATGCTCGGGAGATATTCGCTGGTGCAGGTGGCCGTATCCCTGTTCTCCATCCCGGTACTGCTGATCAATTCCGCGCTCATACTGCTCGCGGCGGTCGCGGCGGTATTTGCGTTCCCAATAGTGGCGGTCGATGAAGGCGGCATCATCAACACTTCAAAAAAGATCGTTTCCGCGGTTTTGAGCGCGCCCATAAAGATGATCTCCGGTGTCGCGGTCACACTGATACTTGGGATCCCCGTGCTGCTCGCTCTTGGCGCGGTCCTTTTCACCGCCAACATATCAACCATATCGATGTTCGGTACGGCGTCAGGGATATTCGCCGCGATGAAGGCGACCGAGATCCCGTTCGTGCCCGGCACTACTTACACGGCCTGGACGATCTTTTTGGTGTCTTTGTCCGTGTTGACCGGAGCTTTGGTGTCTTACGGGATCGTCTACGCCAAAACGGCAGCGGTATCGATCTACCTAAGTATAAAGAGCTCGCTGAAATAAAGGCCTGCAAGCTGTAAGCCATAGGCCATTAGCCAGTGGCCACAAGCGCCCATAGCTCAGATGGATAGAGCGACTGTCTACGAAACAGTAGGTCGGGTGTTCGAATCACCCTGGGCGCAGATCAATATTCCTCAATACTTCAGGCCCATCGAAAAGTAATGGGTTGTGTTCTCCGGCAACCCGCCGTATCCGTGGTAGGCGTAATCGAATGATACCGGAGCAAAGTTTATCCCGACACCGTAGGTCAGGTTGGTTTCCGCCGTCACGCCGGAGACCTGAGCGCTCTGCTGCTGGTCCAAACCGATCCTCAGCGAGAGCTGCTTCACAGGCTTCCATTCCAGTCCGGAATGCATGAGCACAAGGTCGTTCAGGGCGTCCATCTCTTTTTCTATATCGAAGAGGAACGTGAGCTCCGAAGTGGCGGATGGAGAGATCCCTTCAGGGCCTATCAGCTTAAATGCGGAGCCTATCCTCAAAGAAGCGGGAATGTCCTCCGAAACCGAATTCTTCCTCCATACGAACGCGCCGCCCATATCTGAAGGAAGGATGTTGGAGAACACTATTCCTATATCAAGCCATTTCGCGGCCCTGAATTTCGCGGCCAGGTCAAGATCGGCACCGCTCCCCGAAGCTCCTTCGAGCGACGGCGAGGTGTCAGAGAAACTCTGGGTATAATACTTAACGCTCGCGCCCAAAGAGATGCGATCCAGGCGTTCGTTGCCGAAAAGCTCCGCGGCATTCGCGCCGTAAGAGATCATATACACGCTTGAGCCATAATCCGTATAAGCGTAGGTTTCTGGTCTCGGGATGCCGGATTCATCTGTCCATCTTGTCAGCGGGATGCCGGATACCGATGAATTGACGTAACCGGCCGCTATACGCCCGACCTGCAGAGGAAAAGCCCCTGCCAGCACCGTATAGCCGACCTCGTTCATAAGAGTAGCTTTCATAGAGACCATATCAACAGATCGTGAAGAGGAAAGTCCGGCGGGATTGAGAAAAACGGCGCTCGCGTCGTTTGCCAGCCCTACATAAGCCCGGCCAAGCGCCATCGGCCTGGCCCCCACCCCTATCGCGACGGGATCGATGATGGACTCTCCCGAAACAACGGACGAGAGGCACGCGATGATCAGAGCAGCGCACAATAAATGCTTCCTGAAATCCATTAATAGATATTGTAAACTTTGCCATCGGGACCGTCAAGCAAAAACCGTCCTGCTTTTTTCTGTATAATGGATTCATCATGTCCTCCAACATAAGGAATTTTTCCATAGTGGCCCACATTGACCACGGAAAATCCACGCTGGCCGACCGCCTGCTGGAACACACCGGGACCGTTGACAAAAGGCTCATGAAGGAACAGGTGCTGGACAGCATGGACCTGGAGAGGGAACGCGGCGTCACCATAAAGGCAAAAGCCATCCGAATAGACTACAAAGGCTATGTTCTCAATCTGATAGACACTCCCGGGCATGTGGACTTCGGCTATGAGGTGTCTCGCGCGCTGGCGGCATGCGAAGGCGCTCTGCTGGTCGTGGACGCGGCTCAGGGGATAGAAGCACAGACACTGGCCAACGCTTATCTTGCCGTGAACAACGATCTTAAGATCATTCCGGTCATCAACAAGATCGACCTGCCCAGCGCCGACCCAAAGATGGTGGCGCAGGAGCTGGACCATGTCTTTGGCATAAAAGAGGACGAGATAATCCGCGCTAGCGCAAAAAGCGGGCTTGGCATAGAAGAAGTATTGAGCGCGATCATAGAGCGCGTCCCCGCGCCCGCCGGAGATGGTAGCGAACCGCTGCAGGCGCTTATCTTTGATTCGCACTACGATATTTACCGGGGGGTCGTCATTTACGCCAGGATCGTCAACGGCACCATACGCGCCGGCGAAAAGATAAGGATGATGGGGACCGGCGCCGAATTTGAAGTGATAGAGACCGGGGTCTTTAAGCTCGGACTGGTGCCCGCCGGCTCGCTGAGCGCGGGAGAGGTAGGATACATCATAGCCAACATCAAGGACGTGCGCGACGCTCATGTCGGGGATACCATCACCTCCGCAAAGAACCCTGCAAAAGAAGCCCTGCCGGGATATAAAAAGGCCAAGCCGATGGTATTTTGCGGGCTTTATCCGATAGACGGCGACGAATATCCGCAGCTCAAGGACGCCCTGGACAAATTGTCGCTCAACGACGCGTCGCTGTTCTTCGAACCCGAAACATCTTCGGCACTGGGGTTCGGCTTCCGCTGCGGGTTCCTGGGACTGCTGCATTTTGAGATAATCCAGGAAAGACTGGAGAGGGAATACAAGCTTTCCCTTATAGCCACGGCACCCAACGTGGTCTACAAGATAAACCTGAAGGACAAAAAAAGCGTATTCATCGATAATCCGTCAAAAATGCCGGACATGTCAAAGGTGGATTCTATAGAAGAGCCCTATTACAAGGTCACCGTACTGTGCCCGGAACGCTACGTCGGCCCCATAATGACGCTTTCATCGGAAAAAAGAGGGACCTTTGTCAACATGGAGTACTTGGACATGAGCCATGTCATGCTCACGTACCAGTTCCCGCTCGCCGAGATAGTGACGGAATTCTACGACATGCTGAAATCGGTATCTCAGGGGTATGCTTCAATGGACTATGAGTTCCTGGGCTACAGGCCGGCGCATCTGTCAAAACTGGACATTCTAATAAACGACGAGCCTGTGGACGCTCTGTCTGTCATAGTCCCCAGGGATGACGCCTACTTCCACGGAAGGAAGATAGTAGAGAAACTCCGGGGAGTGATACCGCGGCAGATGTTCGAGGTCCCCATCCAGGCGGCCATAGGCAGCAAAATAATCGCTAGGGAAACAGTGAAAGCGATGCGCAAGAACGTCACCGCAAAATGCTACGGGGGCGACGTGACCAGAAAGAGAAAACTGCTCGAAAAACAGAAAGAAGGCAAGAAGAGGATGAAAAGGGTCGGAAAAGTGGACATCCCCCAGGAAGCTTTCCTTTCTGTTCTGAAAATAAAGTGAAATTTATCTTTTTTTCTGTCGAGATTAATCCGGGAGAAAAAAAAGTACATGACTGAGAGCAACAAGAGACCCCAGGATACCGGTCAGTATATGCGGGAACTCGCGCGCAGGGCTTTCAGGAACATTCCCTCGTTCGAGGAAAAAGCCGCCGAACGGATCGAAAGAAGGCTGGAGCCCTCTAAAAACCCTGTCCCGAAACGCGGTTATTCTGGGCTCGCCGCGGGCCTGGCGGCAGGCGCGGCCGTCTGCATATTCGCGCACTTCATGGGCATCCCCTTTTCCGGAACGGAAATGACGCTAATAACGGTCCAATTCGGCCTTCTCGGCGGGCTGATGACCTACATCAACTCATGAGCTCGGCCGGTCTATACATACATATCCCGTTCTGCAAGAAGAAATGCCTTTACTGCGACTTCTGCTCTTTTGAAGGATCAAACCATACACTTCACATAAGGTATCTCAAAAGCCTCCAGAAGGAAATGGATTTCTGTTCCGAGACATCCATAAGCACGGTATATATAGGAGGCGGGACCCCCACGCTTCTTTCAAAAAGCTCTCTTTCAAGGCTTATGGACGCTATCGACTCATTGTCCATCAGGTCCGGCTCGTGTCCCGTTGAATGCACGATAGAGGCCAATCCTGGCACAGCGGATTTTTACAAGTTAAAGCTTCTGAGGGACCGCGGCATCAACAGGCTGAGCATAGGAGCTCAGTCGTTCAACGATGCGGAGCTGACCGGGCTGGGCCGCATACACGACAGTGAAGACATATACCGCGTGTATGAATCGGCGATAAAGGCGGGTTTTTCGAATATAAATCTGGACCTGATATTCGGCCTGCCTGGACAGAGCCCCGAGGACTGGGCGGATTCGCTGAAAAAAGCCGTAAAACTGAGGCCCAGACATATCTCGGCATACAACCTGCAGCTTGAAAAAGGCACGCCGATGCATGACAGGTTCTCCGGGTCGGCTGACATGCCCGACAACGATACAGAATACCGAATGTACAAAGAAACTATAGAATTTCTCAAATCAGAAGGATACATACACTATGAGGTCTCTAATTTCTGTCTTCCTGGTTTTGAATGCAGGCACAATGTCAACTACTGGGAGAACGGGGAATATATCGGGATCGGCGTGTCGGCATGCTCCCACACCGGAGGAGGGAGAAAGACCAATACGTCCGATCTGAAAAAATACCTGGAAGACCCGGTAAGGTCAGGAAAAAAGGAAAAACGCACTAGGAACAACGAAATATCCGAGACCATGTTCATGGGGCTGAGAATGCTGAGAGGGATAAGCGAAAGAGCTTTTAAGGACCGGTTCGGCCGGCCTTTAAAAGAGATGTTCGGCAAAGAGATAAAAAAACTTGCCGGCGAAGACCTGGTCGAGGCCAGGTCCGGCCGCTTGCGCCTCACCGAAAAAGGTCTTTTTGTCTCCAACGAAGTGTTCGAGATGTTCGTATGAACCCGATTGCTTGACACCCACTGCCGCGGTTGTTATAATTAGCACTTGAAAGGCGCGAGTGCTAAATTGATCCTCGAATATATAGACGAAAGAAAGCAAAAAGTCCTCCAGATAATAGTTGAGGATTATGTCAATTCGGCCGAACCGATAGGCTCAAAAGCCGTTACCGAAAAACATCGCCTGGAAGCCAGCCCGGCCACGATCAGGTTCGACATGGCTGACCTGGAAAAAAAGGGGTTCATAAAAAAGCCCCACACTTCCGCGGGCCGCATACCGTCCGACAAGGGATACCGTTTTTTTATCGACCAGATAATGGAAATAGAGGACCTGGCCAGGAAACACACCGAACTGATCAGGGCCCGCATAGAAAAAGCCGAAAGGGACTCCCTGCTGGAAGTGGTCGGCAACATCCTGTCGGACCTGTCCGGCAACACCTCGATCGTGATAACGTCCGACAAGCACAACAATATATATGTAAGCGGCATATCAAGGATGCTGCGGCAGCCTGAGTTCAACATGAGCCAGCAGATCTGCGACGTGGTGGAGACGATAGAGCACCACTCGGCGATATCTGGGCTGCTTAACGAGTACACCGAGGAGAAAGAGGCCCTGTCCATACATATAGGCGAAGAGAATCGCTGTAAGGCCCTGAAAAAATGTTCGGTCGCGGCCACCCCTTTCAAGGAAAGGGGTATAATCAGCATTGTCGGGCCGACCCGTATGGACTACAAAAAAGTGTCGGCAATCCTTAGATACTTTGCCGACATCCTAGAGGAGACCAGCTTATGAAAATAGTCGGAGGGAAAAGCAAGATGAACGAAAAAGAGAACGAGGCGGGCCAAAGCGGCAAAGAGATCGAAGAACTAAAAAAGGCCCTGGATGAGAAAGAGTCCAGGTTCGAGGAGCAAAAGAACCAGATGCTCCGTCTTATGGCGGACTTTGACAATTTCAAAAAAAGAAGCGCCGCGGAAAGAGAAGAAATAATCTGTTTCTCCAACGAAACTCTGATCCTGGCCCTGCTGCCTATACTGGACAACTTCGACAGGGCTTTTGCGCATGCCGAGGAATGCAAGGGCAGAGACATCAGCGATGAGCTGCTCAAAGGGTTCGCTCTCATCAAAAAACAGCTCGAGGACATTCTGAGCAAGGTCGGCCTCTCCAGGATAGACGCTCTCGGCAAAAAGTTCGATCCTGTATACCACGAAGCCGTGCTGACCAGGGGTTCAAAGGAACATCCGGAAGGGACAGTGATAGAAGAGATGCAGAAGGGATACATGCTCAAGGAAAAAGTGATACGGCCGACAATGGCCATAGTATCAAAGAAAGGAGAAGGAAGCGATGAGTAAGATAATAGGGATCGATCTCGGCACGACGAACAGCTGCTGCGCTGTGGTCATAGGTGGAGAGCCCACCGTGATCCCGAGCTCCGAAGGAGAAAGGACAGTCCCCTCGGTGGTCGGCTTCCCAAAACAGGACGAAAGGGTCGTGGGAAGGGTCGCAAAAAGGCAGGCGATCACAAATCCCGAGAACACCGTCTACTCCATCAAAAGGTTCATGGGCAGGCGCTACAGTGAGGTTTCCGAAGAAATGAAGCTTGTGCCGTACAAGGTATCGGAAGACGGCAACGGCACGGTCTCCGTAAAAATAAGGGATAAAAGCTACTCCCCTCCCGAGATATCGGCAATGGTACTGCAAAAAATAAAACTGGATGCCGAAGCTTATCTCGGAGAAAAGGTCGAAAAAGCCGTCATAACGGTACCGGCCTACTTTAACGACAGCCAGAGACAGGCGACCAAGGACGCAGGAACTATCGCCGGCCTCGAGGTGGTCAGGATAATAAACGAGCCCACGGCCGCGTCGCTCGCGTACGGCCTCGACAAGAAAAAGGCCGAGAAGATCGCCGTGTACGACCTGGGCGGAGGGACCTTTGATATTTCCATACTTGAGATAGGCGAAGGAGTATTCGAGGTAAAGTCCACCAACGGGGACACCCATCTGGGCGGCGACAACTTTGACGATAAGGTGACCAGCTGGCTCGTGGATGAATTCCGCAAAGAGCACGGCATAGACCTCAAGAACGACCGCATGGCGCTCCAGAGGCTGAGGGACGCCGCCGAAAAAGCTAAATGCGAGCTTTCATCGGTTTATGAAACGGAAATAAACCTCCCTTTCATCACGGCCGATGCTTCAGGCCCCAAGCACTTTGTGACAAAGCTCACCAGAGCCAAGCTGGAACAACTTGTTGCCGACCTTATAGACAGAACACTGAGCCCGGTGAACCAGGCACTTAAAGATGCGGGACTGAAACCTTCCGAAATAGATGAGGTGATCCTGGTGGGCGGACAGACAAGGATGCCCAAAGTTCAGGAAACAGTAAAGAACCTCTTCGGAAAAGAACCCAACAAAAGCGTCAATCCCGACGAAGTGGTAGCCGTAGGAGCCGCGATACAGGGCGGCGTGCTCGCCGGCGAAGTAAAGGAAATGGTGCTCCTTGATGTAACCCCTCTTTCATTGGGAGTGGAAACGCTGGGCAATGTGATGACCCCGCTGATCTCCAGGAACACCACGATCCCCACCTCAAAAAGCGAAGTGTTCTCTACCGCGGCGGACGGCCAGACGAGCGTAGAGATACATGTCCTCCAGGGTGAACGTCCGATGGCCTACGACAACAGGACCCTTGGCAGGTTCCACCTGGCCGATATCCCCCCCGCCCCTAGAGGAGTACCGCAGGTCGAAGTGACATTTGACATAGACGCCAACGGGATATTGCATGTGAGCGCAAAGGATAAAGGTACCGGCAGGGAACAGAAGATCTCTATCACCGCTTCTTCCGGCCTCTCAAAGGACGATATAGAAAAAATGAAAAAAGAGGCTACCGCCCACGAAGCGGATGACAAAAAGAAGAAGGAAGAGGTCGAAGTGCGCAACATGGCGGACAACCTGGCCTATACTTCCGAAAAAACGCTGAAAGATAACGGAGACAAGGTCGATGCCGCGACGCGCGACAAGGTCCTCAAAGCGATAGAGGACGTCAAAGAAGCGTTAAAGGGGACTGACAGCGCAAAGATAAAAGCCGCTGCTGACGCCCTGCAAAAAGAAGTTTACGAGATGTCGTCGCAGATCTACAAAGCAGCCGCCCCACAGGGACAGCCGCAAACACCCGGACAGGAAAGCCAATCACCTGCCCAGGGCGGGGACGACAAGACCATCAATGCCGACTGGAAAGAATCTGACCAGAAGTAAAGTTGTCCGGACAGGCGATGTTTGACGTTTCGTAAGGGCCCCGATCGGATCGGGGCCCTACATTTTTACTGGTTGAGATATAATAAATACATGCCCTCATCTAAAGACTACTACCAAATACTCGGCATACAAAAGAATGCCTCTCAGGACGAGATAAAATCAGCCTTCAGGCGGCTGGCCAGGCAATATCACCCGGACGTGTGCAAGGAACCGGGAGCCGTGGAGAAGTTCAAGGAAATAAACGAAGCTTATCAGGTCCTGGGAGATGAAAGGAAAAGAGCCCAGTTCGACACCTACGGGCACGTCGGGTTCGGCGGCGGGAATGCCGGAGTGGACTTTTCGGAGATCAACCTGGAAGACCTCTTCGGAGGCATGTCCGGGTTCGGCGATATGTTCGAAACGTTCTTCGGCGGCGGAGCCTCACAATCGCGCAGAACAGGGCCGCAGCGCGGTTCGGACCTGAGATACGACGTATCCATAACTCTGGAAGAGGCCTATTCGGGAATAGAAAAAGAAATAGAGATACAGCACCTGAGGGCCTGCACAAAATGCAAAGGCACCGGCGCGGAGGCAGGCTCCAAGGTGAACAAGTGCTCCTCCTGCTCAGGCACCGGCAGCGTCCGGCACACGCAAAGGACCATATTCGGCAGTTTTGCAAGGGTCGCCCCTTGCGTAGCCTGCCAGGGGACCGGAGAAAGAATAGAGTCGCCGTGCAAAAGCTGCAGGGGGGCCGGAAGGACCAACGTCAAGAGCAAGATAAATGTCAACATCCCCGCCGGTATAGACGACGGTTACCGGCTCAGGATATCCGGTTCGGGGGACGCCGGGTCCAAAGGCGCTCCGGCCGGGGACCTTTACGTTTTCATAACGGTAAAACCGCATGCAAAGTTCAAAAGACAGGGAGACAACCTTTTCACCTCGGAAACGATCGATTTTGTTTCGGCCATCCTAGGAGATGAAATAACAATAATGATGCTCAATGAAAAGACCCTGTTAAAGGTCCCGCCGGGGACCCAGCCAAATACCGTGATCAGGGTAAAGGGAAAAGGAATGCCAAGGCTAAGCTCGGGCGGATCAGGCGATCTGTTCGTTGAGGTGCAGGTCCAGATCCCCACCAGGCTTTCGCGCACGCAGATAGACCTTCTCAAAAAGATAAAAGGCATAAAATGAGCCGTTTTTTTGTACCGAGAGATGCCGTCCAGGACAATATCATCGTTATAAAAGGAGATGATCTGAACCACATCAAGAATGTGCTCCGGAAAAAGCCCGGCGATAAGATCGTCTGTTTTGACCCCGCAGGTTTTGAATACGAAACAGAACTGGTCTCGTACGGCAATACACAAGCCGTGCTAAAAGTGATCGCGTCCGCCCAAAAACAAACAGAGCCGGCAATAAGGATAGTCCTGGCACAGGCACTTCCCAGATCTTCAAAGATGGACGATATCGTTCAGAAAGCGACCGAGCTGGGAGCAAGCGAGATCATTCCGGTAATTACCGAGCGGACCGTGGCAAAAGGCAGCAGAACAGAAAGATGGAACAGAATCTCAAAGGAGTCCGCGGAGCAGTCCGGACGGGCAATTGTCCCGGCGGTTAGGGACACTGTATCTTTTGACGAACTGCTACGAACAGCCGAAGGGTTCGATCTAAAAATACTGCCTTGGGAATGCGAAGAAAGCCGCACGCTCAAGTCCGTACTGTCCGAAAAAAGTGAATTGTCGTCCATACTGCTGCTGATAGGCCCCGAAGGAGGGTTTTCGCCGTCCGAAGCCTCAAAAGCCTCGGAAAAAGGGTTCATGACGGTGTCTTTGGGCAAAAGGATACTGCGCACTCAAACAGCGGGCCCCGCGGCCATGGCCATGATATTATATGAGATGGAAATGAAATGAGCGACAACCCCGTCAACGTAAAAAAACTCAGGGAAAGCTATTACTCAATAAGACCTGATATATCCGATCCGGCACAAAAGGTATCGTTCGGGACTTCGGGGCACAGGGGCAACCCATTCTCGGGGACTTTCAATGAAACTCATATTGCCGCGATAGTCCAGGCCATTGTAGATCATAGGACTGCCAAAGGAATAAACGGTGCTCTCTTCCTGGCTATGGATTCGCATGCCGCGTCTCTCCCAGCCATGATGACCGTCATAGAGGTCCTGGCAGGCAACGGAATATATACTCTCTATGAACAAAGGCAAAAGTTCGATGATCTGGGGGGGTACACCCCTACCCCGGCCGTCTCTTTCGCGATCCTCGAGGCTAATAAGGGCGGAACAAAAGAGCTCTCGGACGGCATAATAATCACGCCGTCACATAATCCGCCGGCCGACGGGGGCATTAAATATAATCCCCCGACAGGCGGACCCGCGGACGCTTCGATAACAAAATGGATCGAAGAACAGGCAAACAGATATATTGCCGACGGCAACAGCAAAGTCAAGAGAGTCCCCTTCGAACAAGCTTTGAAAAAAGACACAATAAAAAGGTACGATTTTGTGACCCCTTATGTTAAGGCCCTTTCATCCATCATCGATATCGAATTAATAAAAGCTTCCGGGCTGAAAATAGGTGTCGATCCGATGGGAGGGGCTGCTCTGGAATACTACACGCCTATAGCCGGGATACACGGCCTTAATCTGACGGTAACAAATCCCGCGATAGATATCACTTTCTCGTTCATGCCAAAGGACCGGGACGGAAAGATCAGGATGGACTGCTCCTCCCCTTTTGCCATGGCTGGCCTCATGGGGCTGAAAGACCGATATGATATCGCCTGGGGCAACGATACCGACGGTGACAGGCACGGCATCGTGACAAGAAGCGCCGGACTGCTGAACCCGAACCATTATCTGTCGGTCGCCGTGAATTATCTTTATCAGAAACGCTCTCTCTGGCCGAAAGGTTCCATGGTCGGAAAGACCCTCGTGTCCTCATCCATGATAGATCGCGTGGCCGCGTCACTGGGCAGAAAAGTATTTGAAACCCCTGTCGGGTTCAAATATTTCGTCGAGCCTCTGATGAGCAAAAAAATCGCCTTCGGCGGGGAAGAGAGCGCGGGAGCGTCGTTCCTCAGAAATGACGGCTCAATATGGTCAACGGACAAGGACGGCATAATAATGGGACTGCTTGCGGCTGAGATAACGGCAAATACCGGAAAAGACCCGGGAGAGCTCTACAACGAACTGACAAGTTCCTTCGGAGAACCGGCTTATGACAGGATAGACACGCCTGCCTCTATTGAAACTAAACAAAAGCTGAAAAACCTCTCCAAAGACGATATAAAAATAGCGTTTCTCGCCGGGGAGCCCATCGAATCCGTCCTTACCCATGCCTTGAGCGGGGAACCCATCGGAGGCATTAAGGTCGTCACCAAGAACGGCTGGTTCGCGGCAAGGCCCTCCGGCACCGAGAACATCGCAAAACTCTATGCGGAGAGTTTCCTGGGCAAAGACCATCTGAAAAAAATGATCTCAGAAGCCAAGGAAATAATATCTGCCGCCTGAAGCTGATACCGTCGACCCCCTCGTGCCCCTCCCGCTGAAATCCGCCATCTTATTTCTCGATATATTATTTGAAGACTTTCATGAAAATGCAAACAACATATTCTCATCAGATGTCATTGTTCCCCAGGTCACACTTTTCAACTTACGGAGAAATGATACGCAGGACCAGCATCTTCGGACCGGAAGATTTTGATGAATCTGTCGCCCGCAGAATAGCTTCAAAGATAACCGACCTGCAAAGATCCGGGCTGAACAGGCCGATAAACATATCCTTTGCTCCGGGACAGACGATAGTCCCGGTATTGGGACAGCTCTCGGAACTCGGCACAATAGACAGATCCCTGCTTTTATCCGGCATCCCCCGGTGCGAAGACCATCTCGCGGATCTTTTCAGGAACCCCGAAGACGACTCTCTTGTCTTCAAGAGACCGGAGGATATATCTTTTTTTCTGCAGGATGCCCCTCAATATCTGAAAGAAACTTTTGGCCCACTGTTTGAAAGAACGCGGCCCTTTCTTGTGGAATGGAGCGATGTCAGGTTCTTCCATATGGTCGAACTTTTTGAACAGCCCCTCTTCCAGTACCGGGAAAACATGTCCAACTGGTTTTTCGGAAAACTCCCCGAAACGAACCGGATACCTGAACAAAACGTCCATCACATAGACATCAACTCTCCCGGCAAATATACGGACATGATATCTGAACACGGAGGCATAGACCTCGGAGTTCTGGGCATCGGAGAAAATGCGCATATCGCCTTTAATGAACCCGGTATTATGCTCGAAGGGAACATCGCAGAGGTCAGACTTTCGGAAGGCTCGGTAAATCACCTGAAACCTTTGATCCCGGCGATAGGCACGAACCCGAACGCCTTGACGCTGACAACCTGGTATATGATCAACAACTTCGCCAAGATAATGCTCATCGCCGCAGGAAAAAACAAGAGCGCCGCCGTAAAATACTGCCTCTTCAATGAATCCGCGGGTCCTGGATCGACAAGCGTTGTGGATTTTCCGGCTTTTTCGATACGCTTCCATCCAAAAAAAATGATCCTGTTGGATACGGAAGCGGCTTCGGGCCTCAGACCTAACGATATTGAATCCATCAGGGAAGCCCAAGGGGATGCCAGGGCCGCCAGGGCGCTCATGGAAGACCTGGGTTTCAGACAAAGATATACGGACCCGGAAGTCAGGGAGATGGAAAAATCGCTTTCCGACAAATATCTTGGGTATACGATTTCATCCAAGGACATAAATCCCATACTAAAAGAGTTCCTTGAAGCAGGCCTTTCAGCCGGAGAGTTCGAAGCTTTTGTCGAGAACGGCATCTTTGATCATTACATCAAACACTCATTCGAAGTGACCTCGGACATAGGCAGAGGAAATAAGAAGAGATTTGAAAAACAGCAGCTTTCTCATATCTTCAGGCATATCCTCAGGACTTACAGATTCCCGCATATAGCGGAACGGGTGGCCGAAAGAAAACAAATGCTCTCGAACATGATACTCAAGGACGTGGTCGCCAGAGCCTATCTGCCAACCGCTTCAAAAATGCGCTCCGATCTCGCTATAGAAACGATATTCAAACACGCCATACAACATCATAAACCTTCTAATCACCAGATAGCTCTTGAGGTTGTCTTCGAGCTTATAGCAAAACAGTTAAAGGACGGCGGGAGCTCTGTCTTCTACTCATTCATCCCGATGATAAGGAGATCAGAGGATGTCCTAAGGTCGGCCAGCCTTATCTTTGACCTCTTGATCAAGGCAAAAAAAGGTGAAGTGGAGCTGTTCTGCAAGGACAACATTGGAAAAGCTCTGGCGCTCACCCCGGAAGAGTTCTTCAAGCTTTCCCGCAGAATAACCCTGATGATAGCCGCCAGCTCAGAAAGGCTGAACGATGCGCTTCTGCAATATTTTATGGCTGCTTCTGTTGATCATCCCGAAGAGATACCTTTGATCCGCGACATGACCGAGGCTTTTTCAAGATTCAAGAATATGCATTCGGTGCTAGCCGGAATACAACTGGACCAGTCGGCAAAAGCAAAGATATTGTTCGGCATGTACGAGCTTGGCATATGGAACGATATGGAAGCGCTTTCAGGCCTGATATTGGAGATCAGGAACGCTATAGGACAAAAGGACTGGGATGACGCACGCAAGCTCACAATTATTCAACAATTATGCGACATTGCTCTGAGCAATGCCAAAAAGAGGACTTAACAGACAATGTCTTCAGGACAATTCGACCGAGTAGTAGCGGTATGCCCGGTAAAACGGCTCGGGTCCCTGATGGATCTGTCTCCTTTTATTGACAGGTTCATTAACAGGTTCGGGAACAGAGCCATCCTGGCGCTCAGCCGCGAAGCGATCAGCCTTTACAGGCACCGCCTTTATGAAGCCGTAAAAGACCAGGGCGCTGCTATTATACCTGTGGATGGCGATAATATCGGCATTCTTAATCAGTTCGCCCGTGGACGCACAGCCGCTTTCCATATAGCTGACGACCAGGCAACCTCAAAACGAGCGGCCAGAGAGATCAGAGCCATCAACGACCATTTCACGATAACCACTGAGCTTGCGAAACGCTCTCTGTTTGATGTGGGAGAGAACGGGCATTACGAGTTCTCTTTAGATTTCGGCCATGCCGTATCAGATCCGGACAGTGTTCCCTGTCCGATATTCATGAATTCATATCTTGACGCGCTCAACATAGGGCTGTCGGCGGACGGGCAAAGCAAGATCCCGATCTCCGATGCAAAGCCCCTTATATGGACCGCAGAAAATGACATGGCAGCGGCCGATACTTTCTTCGAAAAGGAAATGTTGGATCCTAAAAGAACAGTAGCGGTCCATCTTACCGCCAACTCATACCATCCGTTCAGGCAGATCCTGCCCAAGAGGATCTATTTCAAAACATTAAGAAGCCTGATCTCTAAAGGATATAATCCGCTTATAATTTGCGGGAATCTGAAAACAGAAAACCCAATGAACAACAAAAACCGGGCTGTCCATGAGGCCTTTTACAGGACACTCAATTCAAGAGCGGCAAGTTTTTTTTACGGAGACTGCCTCGTTCAGGCGGAAGTGATACGCAGGTGCGCTGCTCTTTTATCCCCGGAAACAGGCGTAGCTCATCTTGCGTCCGCTGTCGGAACTCCAAAGGTAACTATGGCGGCGGATATGTTCCAGACCGGATACTTTCTGCTGACAACAGAGAAAGACAGGGAATTTATAGCAAGAAAAACAGACCTTACTCCTTTTGATTCTTCCAAAGAGAGACCTTCTCCGCGTCAGCTCGTTCAAGCAGTTATCGAAGCGGCCGCCAAGCAGTGAAATTTTGATTATAAACCTTCGACAATCCTCTGTGAGGAGAATCAAAACATGGGCTGTGCGATAAGCAGCGTACGCGTCCCTGTAGTGACCAAGCAAATGCGCCATATGCCGGAAATAATGGTGCACATGAGATCTCTCAAATGGAGAGGAACGGCGTTCTTCGCCGATATCGACGGCACGATCCTGCCATCGGTAAATCCCCATGAAGTACACAGGCCCAATTATTTATGTAACAGGCCATTGGTCGAGATCGTATCACTGGCCGATCAGGCCAGGTTCGGGTTTGTTTCGGCCGCGGACATGAGCCTTCAGAACAGCCGCGTCATTGTTCCGATGATCGCGCACCTTAGAAATACCAAAAACCTTAAGGTAATGGAGAATATCGCGCTTTCATCTAACCGCGGCGCAATGATATCCGTTTTTGACAAAAAGGGAGGGCTTCTCGAAGATATCTGCAGGCAATACCACAAAGAGCACGGAATAGATCCTGAAGACTACCCGATACTGGAGAACATACTCAACCGATGCCTTGACCGCTGGTACTCGCTAAGCGGCTATGACGGCATCGTTGGTTTTGAGATGCGTCCCATACCTCAGGGACTGAAACCGGACCCGGGCAACAGGAATATGATCCCGGAGGGATACCCTCCCGACTTTATGGCCGCACAGATAGCAATACGCCCGTTCCCCAGGGGCGGCTCGGTAAGGGAAGACATGATCTCAATGATACGCGAAGAGACCGAAGCCTCCGATATCTCTGGAAAATATGAGTTCACTACCGGAGGGAGCACCACAATAGACGCAAACAGGCGCGGCATCAATAAACAATCAGGAATAAGCTGGCTTATGAAATACTGGGGCATCCCGATCGACACTCTCGCAGGACTTGAAAACCCTTCATGCATGCCGGTCTTCGGCCTGGGGGATGAATTCACGATCAGGGCCGACAGGCACGGCAGGCCCGCGTTGGGGGGAGATATGTCCATGCTGGAGATCCCCAACCTCATAGGTCTTGCGGTCAACAATGATCCCGAAAGCATAACAAAAGTCATGCACTTCTGCGGGGACAGCGAGCCCTCCAGAAGGCTGGTATACCTTGGCTCCGGTCCTGCCGCCACAACGCAGTTTACGATATGGGCCAATAATCCGGAGAGCACCGGGACAGGCATAGAAATGCCGGTGGTCACTCCACAAGAAGCGTATATTAACGACGATCTTGCCGGTTTCATCGCATCCGGCAGGACGGATGGGATAGTGGTGGTGAGCGGCAGCCTCCTGACCGGTTTCAGGCACGGAAAAGAGGTCATGGACCCGACAAAAGCAGACCCTGCCCTGGAGCATATACTCAAGATACTTGAAAAAGGCGTTCCGGTGGTAGTGGCAAGCGGCGGGGATTACAACACAAGGATAGTGCCGATATTCGACGCACTCCAAAGCGCCCTGGAGAGAATGGACGGATACAATGGGAAAGAGGCCTTTCTGCACAACATGCTCTTCTATTCCAACGGAGGCACAGTAAAAGCCGCTGTCTCTGAACAGGGACTGGCGATCGATCAGGCGCACTCAGCCCCTTTTCTGTTCGATGAAGCATCTGTCTTAAAGATATCCAAAGAACTCCAATCAATAGCAAAAGAGTATAACCGCAGATTCGCCAGGGAGCATAGGCTTGAATATGCGTCCAAAAGAGCCGGAGTCGATGTCAGGGCCCTGCCAAGCCAGATATCTCTGACCCCGCTGCTTATGGACAAGCGTGGATGGGTCATGGAGCGGTTCATGGAAGCTTCCGCAAAAAGACGGCTCCCTCAGACTGAGCTTCATTTTGGAGGATACTCCATGGACGTGACAAAAAAGGGCGTTAACAAATCGACCATCATAGACGACTGCCTGGCCCATTTCGGCCGTTTTGGACGGAACCGGATCCTGTACCTCGGCGGAGAATTCTCCTTCTGGCTCGACCATACCGGAGCGATACTGAGCGGTATAGACATGGAGATATTCCTCACCGGATCGCTGGATAATATAGCCTGCGCTATAGCGCTGAGCAACGACCAGGATACGATACCGGAGCACGACAAGATACTCCCCGGAGGCTCCGGCACCGGAGCGCTGATCGAATGGCTGAAAGCGCTCAGCAATAATCTGTAAAACTTTGAAATCCTACCCTATTTATATCGATATACCAACATGAAAGCACTAATACACCCGGTAGTAGGTCTCGGAGGCACACATGTGCGGTGCGGGTTCGCTCAAAGGCCTGTATCTGAGGGAAGGTTCTCAGGAGTCCCAAGGCTGATCGGGGATCCGGCCAGGCTGGAGTGCGCCAGGACAGCCGGGACCGTTGACCTTCAAGCGACCCTTTCCATGGTCGCTGACGGCATAAAGAGATCCATGCCCGCTGGAACCGCAGAGTTCATTGGGGTAGACGCTCCGGGCGCCTGGCAGGAGAACGGGCTGCCCTATCTTGGCACCACGCCTAACATACCGGAGCTTGGATCGTACCGTTTTGCGGAACAATTCCCGAAGATGTTCGGCCCAAAATGGCAGGCAGCCGTGAATAATGACGGTGTCGCCAATGTACTGGCTATATCCCAAATGCTGCTGGCAAATCTTGATAAATTCCCGGAAGTACAAGCCGTACTAAGTGAGCAGAACTCGGGCCTGGCAGGATTTGTTCCGGGCACGGGTTTTGGAGCCGGAGCTTTTCGCGTAAGCGGAGGCCTGGCAAGGCCTGTTCCCGGCCCACAGCAGTTCTTTGACATCATGCTGTGGCAGGGCCCGGATCTTCTCAACTGCGGATGGATAACGCCGGAAACTGCCTGTGCAGGAATAGGCTTCAAGTTCCAGGCTCAAAGAAGCCTGCTTGGAGAAAGGTATCCTGAAGAAAAGATCACGGGCAACTTCGTAAGAAAACTGGCCTTTTTGAACGATCCAACGACCGCAATGGAAGAAAAGTCAGTGGCCCTGGACATATACAGGAACGCGGCAAAAGGACTGGCGGAAACAATGAAACTCACCTATTCAGGCGGAGAACGCGGGAGATCAAGAAAAGCGGTAGTGAACACTCCCAACAGCGTGGAATTCGGCTTCTGGGAAAATGTCCAGGGAACGCGAGCCTTTATCCTTGGAGGCTGGCTCACCGATCCTTCGGTGAAAGGCTATATTTCCAGGGAATTATCAAAAGAACTGGCAGGACATGAACCAAAACTCATATCGATATTCGCTGATGAGATCCCCGGCGTCGCGGCAATGATAGCAAGCGATATAACAGAGCTTATAGGAGCCTCGCTCCTAATGCCTGAAAGATACGCGAGAGGATAAGTCTATATGACCCGGATTGTCCTGAACAACCTGAGGAACATAGAACTTGATCAGATGGCCGCACGGGCGATCTGCAATCCCCGGACTCGGTCTCAACTTTTCAGCAGGATAGCCCCGCTCGACAGACCCGTCAGTTCACTAGTCACAAAAATAGAGAACGATCTCAAGAACGGCTATGTTTACGGATATGATTATGTCCCCGAAGGAATGATGTTCCGGGGACTCAACACCGGGCTTAAAAGAGTATTCAAAAAGGGATGCCTTGAACAGAACCAATTAAGGCGCGATAAAAGGGGGCATTTTTTCGCCCTTAACATAAAATGGGCCGCCGACCATGCGTTTGAATCCGTCAAAGACAAAGACGCTATACTGCTCGGCGTGTCACATCATATGGCCAATATCTGGGCCGCAAATGGGTATTTGGACATAGTGGAAGATATAGGAAAATTTTCCCTTGATACGGAGATGAGGGTCTATTCAAACAGAACGGAGCCGGATATTCCTTTGGAGGACATAGATGCCTTCATCATACTATCCAGGTCCGACAAAAAACTGCAAAAACTCCTGCAAAGGCTTCCTGAAAGAATAAGAGGATTTGTCAGCGATCGAATACTGATGGTCCCTGACAAAAAAGACGAAGAGACCAGAATTGAATCGCATGCGGCCGCTCATTGTTTAACGCACGGGATCCCTAAACACCCCGATACAGAATTAGAAAAAGATCCTTTCAGGCTGGTATTCTGGGAAATGCAGAGGAATTTTATCATGTTCTCCAACCCCCGGCTTGCGAACGCGCAGACTTTAATGAGATCCTTCCCGGGATCCCTACAGGCTATAAGGCAAGTTATAGGCGCGGACCCAGAGCTGTGGGGCAAACAAGGCACCGAATGGTTCGATCCGATCGGACTGATAAATTACCTGATAAAGACCGGCAGGGCTCAGGCAAATTAGCATTTTTCTTCCGGCAACAAAATA
>CAZRTO010000021.1:0-13499 GCA_964603025.1 uncultured bacterium
CTGCCGGGAAATACTATAACGGCGGCTTTCATCAGATCTCCTCGATCTCAAAGGTGTATTGTTCGACCACGGGATTTGCAAGAAGTTTCTTGCACATATCGTTGACCTGGGACCTTGCGTCCTCGATCGACTTTGCCTCTATCTTAAGGTCGATAAGCTTTCCTATCTTGACCTCCCCTACCCCTTTGTATTTCATGGCGTGGAGAGCATCTTTTATCGTTTTTCCCTGCGGGTCCAGGATCCCTTTTTTATGCCTCACGAAAACTTTTACCAGATACATCGCAAGTCCTTTCTATATGCCGAAACGCTTATAAACATGGCCGAGGTTCCTCGTGAAATAGCCCAGGTCAAAGAGCTTTTCTATGGAATCTTTGTCCATATGGGCAAGCAATTCTTTGCTGGCCTTTGCAGTGTCTTTCATGGGTTTCCCGGAATTTCTGGCCTCCATGGCGCAAGCTTGTACTATTTTATAGGCCTGTTCCCTTGTAAGCCCTTTGTCCACCAGAGCGAGAAGTATCCTCTGAGAGAACACTATTCCCCCGCTGCTCTCGATATTTTTCAGCATATTCTCCGGGTGCACTACCAGCCCTTCTATAAGGGTGATGAATTTGTTCAATATATAATCGGTCAGGATGTTGGAATCCGGGACTATCACCCTCTCTCCGGCCGAATTTGAAAGGTCCCGTTCGTGCCAGAGCGCCATGTTCTCCATGGCAGCGATACTGTTGGCCCTGATCACGCGCGCCAGGCTTGTGATGCGTTCGGATATTATAGGGTTCTTTTTGTGCGGCATGGCGGAGGAACCCTTTTGCCCTTTTTTGAAAGGTTCTTCCACCTCAAGTATCTCGGTCCTCGACAGATTCCTTATCTCGACTGCGAACTTCTCAAGGGAGCCCGCGATAAGCGCGAGCGTTGTCATGTATTCTGCCAGGCGGTCCCGTTGAAGCACCTGCGTGGATGCCGGTGAGGCCTTTAGTCCGAGTTTGGCGCAGACCATTTCCTCGATCGAGGGATCCAGGTTCGCGTATGAGCCGACGGCCCCGGATATCTTTCCGACGCTTACCGTTTCTTTTGCTGCTTTTAACCGGACAAGGTCCCTTTCCAGCTCCGCTATCCAGACGCAGAGTTTGAAAGCAAAGGTTATGGGCTCCGCATGCACTCCGTGGGTCCGCCCCATCATAATGGTGTCTTTGTGCGCTGCTGCCAGTTTTTTCAGAGAGGCTATAGCCCTGTTGATATCGTCAATTAATATGTCGGCCGAGGCCCTCAGTCTGAGCGAAAGCGCTGTATCCTCCACATCGTATGATGTAAGCCCCATGTGAACATAACGCGAATCCTCACCTATGTTCTCGGCCACCGCGGTGGTAAAGGCGATCAGGTCGTGCTCGACTTCTTTTTCGATCTCTTCTATGCGGGCTACAGTGAATGAAGCTTTTTTCTTTATGTTATCGAGCGAGCCCAGGGGGATCTTGCCAAGCTTGGCCCATACTTCGCAGACCGCTATTTCGACGTCAAGCCAACTTTGGAACTTGGCTTCTTCGTTCCATATAGAGCCCATTTTGGGGAGTGTGTATCTTTTCAGCACACTTGTATTATAACATGTCAAAAAAACGGGAAGCCAGGCTTATAAAGCCTGGCTTCATAAATAACAACAACTTTTGTTTCTACGCTTGTTCGTCTACCTGCTGAGGTTGCGTTGCGGCTCCTGTAAGAGCTGTTACTCCGAGCAAAGTCCCTATTCCTCCCAAGACAGCTCCTAGTACGCTTCCTGTTGCTGCAGTTGCTCCTACTGTTGCAGCTGTGCCTGCTAATACTGCACCTGCTCCTGCCGCAGGAGCAGCTACAGGCCAGAGAGCTACCACCACGACCACTGCTACCACAACAGCTAATACACCAAATGCCGGATTTTCTTTAATAGCTTCCCAGCCTTGAGCTATTAGGCCGTCTTCACCTATTAGCCATCCCAAAGCTCCACCGATTATGCTGTTGGGGCCCGCAAGCCAATTAACTGCAGGCGCAAGGAAATCGCCAACAGGTTTCAGTATATTGTCATTTATCCATGTTCCGGCTTGTCCAAGCAAGCTGTTCGGACCGGCAAGCCAGTTAACTGCTGGTCCGACGACATTGTCTCCAAGCCAGTTAGTGACATCGGCCAGGACGCTGTTGGGACCAGCAACCCAATTTATTATTCCTCCTATCAAGGAGTCGGAACCTCCTGCCAACGCGTTTACTACCCCATTGAGTGCTTCTCCTATACTTCCTGCGAGATCTGTTACTGAGTCTCCGATCCCACTGAAAAAACCACCTATAGACTGCCAAATTGTTTGATTGCTTTCTGTCGCTCCCGATGATTCAGCGCTTTTTTGGCTGGAATTGTTGCCAGAGGTATTGAAAATATCCCCTATTCTCTGCCACCATTTTCTACCAGTGCCAGATGTTGAAGATGTTGCTGTTGTGTCTGAAGAGTAAGCCGCAACTTGGCCGGATTCCCAATCCCAATCTTCAGAATTGTTATAGTTCACGTTTCCCGTAGTATAAGCCGCTGAATTTGCCCCCACATTCTGCGTTTCTACACCCATAAGATTCTCCTTTCTATTGTCCTCAATACCTTCATCGAACAATTGTTAGGGAAACTTGTGCGTAATTTAGAGGTTTTCGATCTCTTTGAGCAGCTCGGAGACCATGTCTTTTTCGGCCACTTTCTTGAGCTGTTTGCCGTTCCTGAAGATAATGCCCTGGCCTTTTCCTCCAGCGAGCCCCAGATCTGCCTCGCAGGCTTCTCCGGGCCCGTTGACCACACAGCCCATTATCGCTATTTTCAGGGGCTTTTGTATGTGGGAGGTCTTTTCGGTTATTTCCCTGACCACGGCTTCCATATTGTATTCAAGCCGTCCGCAGGTCGGGCATGATATTATCGTCACCCCCCTGTTGTACAGGCCGAGCGATCTTAGAATGTCGTATGCCACCTTCACTTCCAAAACAGGGTCTCCTGTCAGCGATACTCTGACAGTATCCCCTATACCCGAGGCCAGTATCGCGCCTATACCCACGGCTGATTTGATGCTCCCCGGGCCCGGCAGGCCCGCTTCTGTTATTCCCACATGCAGAGGATAATCGACTTTTTCCGAAAGCAGCCGGTAAGCTTCGATGGTACTTGTAACATCGGTTGATTTCATGGAGATCACTATGTCGGTAAAATCCAGATCCTCGAGTATTTTTACGTGTTCGAGAGCGCTCTCGACCATGGCTTCCGGGCAAGGGTGTCCGTACTTTGCAAGGATGTCTTTTTGCAATGAGCCGCTGTTAACCCCGATGCGTATAGGGACCTTTCTCTCTTTTGCTGAGCTCACCACGGCCTTGACCCTGTCGCTGTTGCCTATATTGCCCGGATTTATGCGCAGTTTGTCGGCCCCCGATTCAAGAGCAAGAAGCGCCAGCTTGTGGTCGAAATGTATGTCAGCTACGACCGGAATGGACACCTCTTTTTTTATGGCTTTTAATGCCCGCGCGTCAGAGGCATCTTTGACCGCCAGACGGATAATTCCGCATCCCGCGGATTCAAGGCTCTTTATCTGCCGGACCGTGGCATCTATATCGGAGGTGAGCGTCTTTGTCATGGACTGGACGGCTATAGGATTGTCGCCTCCTATCTTGACGGCTCCTATGGAAACCTCTTTTGTTGGTTTGCGTTTTATCATCTTGCCCCTTCCCTCTTCCTATTTCTTATCACAGCCCATGCGAACCGCGCCAGGCTTGTCTGTCTTCGCAACCTCTTGGGTTCTTTGGCCAGCCTGTAGAGCCACTCTATCCCGGTGTTGCGCATGAGTTTTGGTGCCCTTTTCATTCTTCCAGAGAGAACATCCAGGCTGCCGCCGATGACCATATTAACACTGGCCCCTATATCCTTATAATATTTAGACAGCCAGAACTCCTGCCTGGGGCTGCCCAGGCCGGCGAACAGAACGTCCGGCTTTGTCCTTTTTATTTGTTCGACTATCGCAGCGTCGTCACCATCGCTGAAATACCCGTGGTGCGTGCCGGCTATCCGTATCCCTTCCATCTTCTCTGCCGCTTCATCTGCCACGCCCGGCTTTCCTCCCAAAAGGAACACGCTATATCCTCTCCTGCGGCAGAGATCAAGGATCGAGGCCATAAAATCTATCCCTGTCAATCTGCCGCGTACGGGGGATCCGAGGATCTTTGCGGCGGCCACTATCCCTATTCCGTCCGGCAGGTTAAGGTCAGATGAATTTAGGAGTTTTAGGAGCTTTTGGTCTTTTCCGGCGGACATGATTATCTCTGGATTGGGTGTCAGAATAAGGCGCGGTTTGCCGCTATTTATGAAGCTCTCGACTTTTCTGATACCGGCATCGCTGTCTATGTTGTCAATACGCACTCCAAGTATGTTAATGACAGAGTTCATGCCGAAATACTCGAAAAAAGCCTCGAAGTTGAGAGCCGCCTTATACTTCAGCAGTTTCAGTTTTTCGGACACTTCCCGTCTTGCCGCGTCCCTCTTCTTCCATATGTTCTCCGCCTGTTCACAGAGGACGCCCGGCGAGAAATCCGGGTCAAGACATGGATATCCGGAATCATCGCAGAAAGCTCTTACCTTAGGGTCGTAGCTGATCCCAAGTGCCGGGACCTCGGATGCCGATGCGAAAACGAGGCTGTGCAGCCTCATGCCTATTACCATATCCAGAGAGCCGATAAGGCTGAGTATCTGTCCGGGGGAATAATCCCCCTCTATCACGCGTCCTTTGTTCTTCATGAGAGAAAGCACGCTGACGCTGAGCTGTGTATCGTCCGGAGCCTTGAACGGGATGAACAGCAGGTCGCTGCCGTTTTTATCGATAAAGGCGTCCAGCGCCTCGGCTATCCTTGGTGTGAGATCATCGGGCATATTCCTGAAAGCCCTAAGGCATACTCCGACGGTGGGGCGTTCGAATTCAGATATCTCTTCGTTGTTCAATATCTCGGAAAATGGCTCTTTCTCCAAAAGCAGTGCCGGATCGGCACAGGCCAGCACTGCGGGGGATGTTATCCCTTCAGATCTGAGTGCTTTTTTGGACAAAAAATCCCTGACGGTGACGAGGTCGGTACGGTCGAGCACGTATCTGGCCAGTGCCCTGTTTATTGCCCTTTTCAGAGGGCCGAACCCCTGGCCGAACACTACGGTCTTTTTACCGAACAGTATCGCGGCAAGAAGCAATGAAAGATAATAAACCGGGGAGAATCTTCCTGTCGAATCCTGGAACAGGCCTCCCCCTCCGCTTATGAATATGTCGGATGACAGGATGGCGCCAAATACCGAGAAAGGGTTCAGTCTCTGGACGCTGCTTACTTTGAACCTGGCCGAAGTTTCTTTTGGTGTTCTGGACAGCACTGTCAGCTCTATGCCCGGGTCTTTTTTTCTGAGCCGGGAGATCATGGATGACAGTATCGCTTCATCCCCGGTGTTATTGAAACCGTAATATCCGGATATTACGACTTTCATGTTCTTCCGGCGGCCCTTGAGATCACAATAGCCGCGACGTAGCAGATCAGTCCGACCAGCAGCCCCAGCAGGGCCCCGTAAAAAGACCTGAGCACCGATATCAGAAAGGGAGAATGAGCATGGCAGAAGGTGTTGATAGTAGAAACAGGGCCTACCGAACCGACGACCAGAAAGGCCCAGAGGAGGTCTTTTTTACCTCTCAGATAGTAAACGGCTCCAAGGAAAAGGGCCGGATAACCGATAAGGAATTCTTTTGTGCGCGGTCTGACCAGCATCATATTCTCAAGCAGCGACCTTGCTGTTCTTTCTATATCCGGCACTCCTATGCCGAAGTTTCCGCTCCGCAGGATATATACCGCTGCCGCGCCTGCCGCGACAGCGAGCCCGGCCATAAGACCGAATGTTACCGGCCGGGCCAGGATATCAGACATCCTTTTCTTTTCGTTGAGAGCCCAGTACAGGCCCGCTGCCAGAAGAGGCGCTATAAAAGCGATCTTGACCCCGGCAAATTGACGGGCCCCTGTCATGAACGCGGTATCGGCCAGAGCTCCGGTCACATACAGCCCCCCCAGCATTGATATGAAAAAAGCCGTAAGGACCATTGTCATTGCCTTGGCGATCGTCGGCGGGTAGCGGCGGCTGTCTTTAAGGTTAAAGGCCGCGCACACCGCAAGTACCGGAAAGGTTGCGGCAGCCGCAAAAGCGCTCAGCTCCCTTGATGCCGAAAAAACCGCGACAGATACGGCAAAAAGCAGCAGTTCCTGCCAGGCATGCAAACCCAGAAAATAGCGTAGCGTCAAGACCAGCGCTCCGCCAAGTCCCAGGGCGATCAGTATGATAGCGGCTCTTTTGGAGGACAAGGGGGAAAAGCTTTTCGCTTCCCCGGGAATGAACCCGTTCTTTGTTATCCTTTGCCTTATTTCCGAGATGTAGGCCGCGTTCGTTTTGGTCAGCGTGCTTCCTTTTTCCGGAAGGTAGAACGGTCTTATGAACAGTACCCTTATGCCTCTTTCATAGAAAGCGCGCTCAAGCCTGTCCGCGGCTTCCCGCATGGTCATCCTTTTTTGCATCTCGTCCTCGGATATGCTGTGGACCCTGACAGTATCCGCGCCCATCAGAGAGATAAGGGCGCTGTCCCCTTTTTGTCCGGCCATTTCGATGTAGCCGTAGTCTATTCCGTGTTGCTTAAGCGCGGCCGCGGTCCCTGCTATATTGTCCCTGAAGCCTCCGACTTCTTCTCCGTCGAATATGAGCTTTGTGAACGGCACAGCCGATGATAACCGGCCGAGCTTTTCCGAAAGCCGGGCTTCATCCAGCCTGAAGTTGTTCCTGAACCGGGGGATCACATAAAAACCTCTTTTTATCAGGCCGGAGAGCTCTTTTTCCTCCAGACCTATCCCGAGCGTCAAAAGGTCTTCTTCATCGTCCAAGACGATCAATGTGTCGGGCGCTACTTTGAGCGCGCGGCCTTTTCCGAGCATAAGCGAGAGGCCTCTTTCCGCGAAGGCAAGATCTTCGCTGTCACGGGATATGACCAACGAATTGCCGGGAGCCGGATTTTCGGATCTTATCAGTGATCTTAGAGCGGGGTTGAGCTTTTTGAACGGTTTTGGTCTTATCTTTTTGTCGGGGTCGGTTTTTTTGTCTTTTTGCGGATCGTTCAGCTTGTCTAATATCGCGGTCTCATATCCGGTGAGCCAGGCTATTTTTCCGTCGGTCTGAAGTTTTTCGAGCGTGCTTTCGGTGACGGATATGGAGGTGAGCCCCGCGTACTTGAAGCTTTTTAGGACATCATCGGCTGAGACCCCGTCCCTCAGGGATATCTTGGTGATATCCCCCAGGTCCATGACAAGCTCTATAGAGGTATTGTCTTTTTCAAGTGCGGCTTTTTTATAAGACAGATACGCCCCGGAGACAGCTCCGGATGTGACGAGCGCCAGCAGAAGAAAATAAATGAACCTGTTCTTCACTTGTTACTCGATCTTTGGAACGTTCTTCAGGGCCTGTTTTGCTAGCTCTTCGGGATATTCAAAGTCTTCAAGTTTTCCGTCCAGATAGTTGTCATATGAAGTGAGATCAAAATGCCCGTGGCCGCTCAGATTGAAGACTATACAGTTGCCTTTGTTCTTCTTTGCCTCATCTACCGCTACCTTTATGGCATGGCATGATTCCGGTGCCGGAAGAATGCCCTCGGTTTTGGCGAACAATATCCCGGCCTCAAAAGTCGCCCGCTGGAGGGTCGACTGCGCTTCTATCAGGCCTTTTTTGACCAGGAAGCTTAGCACAGGGGCCATGCCATGGTATCTGAGGCCTCCGGCATGTATGCCCGGGGGCATAAAATCGTGGCCCAGCGTGTACATTTTTAGGAGCGGCGTAAGCTGCGCGGTATCTCCGAAATCGTATTCATAAAGGCCTTTTGTTATTGTCGGACAGGCGGCGGGCTCTACCGCTATCATGCGGATATTCGATCCTTTGAGCTTGTCCGGTATGAATGGAACAGCAAATCCCGCGAAATTGCTTCCGCCTCCGACACAGCCGATAAGAATATCGGCTTTTTCACCGGCTATCTCCAGCTGTTTTTTTGTTTCAAGGCCGATGATCGTCTGGTGCAGTATGACATGATTAAGCACGCTTCCGAGCGAATAGTTGGTATCTGAATGTGTCGCGGCATCTTCTACCGCCTCTGAGATGGCCAGCCCCAGGCTCCCCTGGTTATCCGGATCCTGGGCAAGGACTTTTTTTCCATAGGCTGTTTCTGGTGAAGGGGACGCGAAAACTTTGGCTCCCCATACCCTCATGAGTGATTTTCTGTACGGTTTGGCATAATAGCTCACTTTTACCATATATACTGTGCAGTCCATCCCGAAGTGCTGGCAGGCAAAAGCGAGCGATGATCCCCATTGTCCGGCTCCGGTCTCGGTAGAAAGACGCTTTACCCCTTCGATCTTGTTGTAATAGGCCTGGGCTACGGCCGTGTTGAGCTTATGGCTGCCGGCCGGGCTGACGCTCTCGTTCTTAAAATATATCCTGGCATTCGTCTTAAGGGCTTTTTCCAGGTGTACGGCCCTGACGAGTGGCGTTGGCCTCCAGATCCTCAGGACATCCATGACATCATCCGGGATCTCCACCCATTTATCGGTGACCATCTCCTGTTTTATGAGTGGCATGGGGAATATCGGGGCAAGGTCCTCGGGACCAAGCGGTTTTTTTGTGGCCGGATGCATCGGGGGCGGAAGCTCTCCTGGAAATTCTGAAAGGACGTTGTACCATTTTTGAGGGATCTCGGCGCCAGGGAGGAGTATCTTGGTGTCTTTCATCAGGTTTTCTCCTTTTTTATGTTCGCTACTATACTATTATACATAAACTGTAAGCTGAGTGCTTATAGCTTATGGCTTATAGCCTATAGCTTTTTATTTTTCAAATAAGCTTCGATAAACACGTCAATATCCCCGTCGATGACTGCCTGCACGTTGCCAGTCTCGGCTCCGGTGCGGTGGTCCTTTACAAGCTGGTACGGAGCGAAGACATAGGACCTTATCTGGCTTCCCCAGGCTATCTGGCGCTGTTCTCCCCGGAGCTCCTCGATCTTGTCTTTTTTTTCCTGTTCAAGCAGCCCCTTCAGCCTGGCTGCCAGCAGTGTCATGGCGATCTCCCTGTTGCGGTGCTGTGAGGGGCTGTTCTGTGATTGAGCTATTATCCCAGTGGGAATATGGGTTATTCGCACCGCCGAACTGGTCTTATTCACGTTCTGTCCGCCGGGTCCGCTGGCCCTGTAAGTATCGACCCTCAGGTCTTCAGGTTTTATCTCAACCGCGATATCCTCCCCTATTTCGGGGATCACCTCGACCGCCGCGAAAGAAGTGTGCCTTTTGCCGTCGGAGTTGAACGGGGACATCCTGACAAGGCGGTGTATACCGGTTTCTGAACGCAGATATCCGTAGGCGTAAGGGCCTCTTATGAAAAGTACGGCGCTTTTTATCCCGGCCTGTTCTCCGTAGGATATGTCGGCCATTTCCAGCTCCAGTCCCCTGTTCTCGGCCCAGCGGGAGTACATCCTAAGGAGAATTTCGGCCCAGTCCTGGGCGTCGGTCCCTCCGGCGCCGGCGTTGATCGAAACTATCGCGTCGGAAACGTCATGCTCTCCTCCGAGCAGCGCCGCGAGTTCTTTTTTTGCCAGCTCAGACTTAAGCTCCTCTATGTCTTTTGAAAGCTGTTCTTCGGCGCCGGCATCGTTCTCGGCTATGGAAATTTCTAGCAGTTCGGAGGCGTCCCTGGCCCTGGTCTTGAGGGATTCCACAGAAGATATGCGGTTCTTCAGGTTCTTGAGCTCCTGCATAGTTCTTTGTGCGGACTGTCTGTCATTCCAGAAATCCGTCAGGAACGTCTTTTTTTCAAGGGTGTCGTGCTGTTGTTTGAGCGCCGGCAGGTCCAGGTGTTTTTCGAGTTCTGAGATGCCCTGCAGGATCCTGTCGGACTGGGCTTTAAGTTCGGATAACATGTCGGTTTATTTCCCGCAGCATTTTTTGTATTTCTTGCCGCTGCCGCACGGACACGGATCGTTCCGGCCGACCTTTTCTCCTGAGGTCACCGGCTGTTTTTTCCCTCCGTCCTGTGCCGGCGCGCCGTACGTTATGTTATGGGCTTTTTGGGCGATCGATTCGTTCTCGCTCACCAGCTGCACCCTGAAAAGGAGCGTGAATATCTGCCGCCTCACAGAGCACATCATTTCGTTGAACATCCCGAAAGCTTCCATCTTGTACTCTATGAGCGGGTCCCTTTCTCCCCAGGCGCGGAGCCCTATGCCCTCGCGCAGGGCGTCCATGTTGTGCAGTTGTTCTATCCAGTAATCATCTATCACTTTCAGCATGATGAACCTCTGCAGTTCGGACATGGCCTCCGGACCGATATGGGTCTTGCGTTCTTCGTAGCGGCTTTTGAGCTTGGCTTCTATCGCCGCCCGGGCTTCTTCCGGTTTGTCGGTGTTGGGCAGTTGAAAATCGGGGCATGCCAGCTCCGACATCTCGGTCTTTAGGGCTTCTATGTCCCACTCGTCCGGTCTTGTCTTGGGGGGCATGTATGTTCCCGAGATCTCTTCCGCTATCTGGGAGACCATCTCAAAGAATTTGTCCTCAAGGTCATCGCCCTCAAGGATCCTTTTTCTGAGGCCGTAGATGGCCGCCCTTTGTTTGTTCATCACGTCGTCGTATTCGAGTATCTGTTTCCTTATGGAAAAGTGATACTGTTCGACTTTGCGCTGCGCGTTCTCAAGAGCCCTTGATATAAGGCCGTGTTCGATGGGGGTGCCCTCTTCCATTCCGAGGCGTTCCATCATTCCCTTGATCCTGTCGGAGCCGAACAGCCGCATGAGATCGTCCTCAAGTGAAACATAGAATCTCGATGAGCCCGGATCTCCCTGCCTGCCGCTGCGGCCCCTGAGCTGGTTATCTATACGGCGGGATTCGTGCCTTTCAGAGCCTATTATATGGAGCCCGCCGAGTCCGACCACCCCTTCTCCCAGCACTATGTCGGTGCCTCTTCCGGCCATGTTGGTGGCGATCGTCACCGCTTTTTTCTGGCCGGCTTTGGCGACTATCTCAGCTTCTTTTTCGTGCTGTTTGGCGTTCAGTACATGGTGCTGGATCCCGCGGCGTTTGAGTATGCCCGATAAAAGTTCCGAATTTTCTATCGAGATAGTCCCGACCAGAACAGGCCTCTCCGCCTTGTGAAGCTCGGCTATTTCGTTGGCTATGGCCGTGAATTTTTCCTTCTTTGTCTTATAGATCACGTCGGAGTGGTCTGCGCGGACCATTTTTCTGTGCGTCGGGATCTCGGCGACCTCCAGGTTGTATATTTTCCCTAGCTCAGCTTCTTCGGTCAGCGCCGTGCCCGTCATGCCGGCCAGTTTGTTGTAGAGCCGGAAATAGTTCTGGAAAGTGATCGTTGCCAGGGTCTGGCTCTCGGACCTGATCTGGACGCCTTCTTTTGCCTCTATCGCCTGGTGAAGCCCCTCGCTGTAGCGCCGGCCGGTCATCAGCCTGCCGGTGAATTCGTCGACTATGATTATCTCGCCGTCTTTGACTATATAATCGATATCTCTTTTGAACACGTGATGAGCTTTGAGAGATTCGGTTATGCTGTGCGCGAGATCGATGTTCTCCATGTCGTATAGATAGGCAAGCCCACACAGCTTTTCGGCCTTTTTTACGCCTGTTTCGGTCAGTACGGCATTCTTGTGCTTTTCATCAACAGTGAAATCCAGGCCTTTTTGCAGCTTTCTGGCGATCTGGTCACCTTTGTAGTAAGTGTCCACGTTCTCGTCCAGCATGCCTGATATTATCAGCGGCGTGCGAGCCTCGTCGATCAGTATATTGTCCACCTCGTCTACTATCGCAAAATTAAGCTCTCTCTGGACGCACTGTTCTTTTGTGACAGCCATGTTGTCCCTGAGATAGTCGAAGCCGAATTCATTGTTGGTGCCGTACGTGATATCGCAGGCATACTGCTGCCTGCGCTCGTAACTGTCCATCTCGTTCTGTATCGTTCCGACCGACAGTCCCAGGAATTTGTAGATAGGACCCATCCACGCGCTGTCTCGTCTGGCCAGATAGTCATTGACGGTGACGAGGTGGCAGCCTTTGCCCGTGAGGGCGTTAAGGTAGATCGGCAGGGTCGCCACCAGCGTCTTTCCCTCGCCTGTCTTCATTTCAGCTACTTTGCCCTGATGAAGTATTATGCCGCCCAGCAGCTGAACGTCGAAGTGCCTGAGCCCTATGGCCCTTGATGAGGCTTCCCTGACACAGGCAAAGGCCTCCGGCAGGAGTTCGTCCAGGGAGGCTCCGCGACCGATCATCTCCCTGAACTGCGCGGTCTTTGCCGCCAGCTCGCTGTCGGACAGTTTTTTTATGTCCTCTTCAAGGGAATTTATGTGCTGGACGATCGAATAAAGATGTTTGATCTTGGCCTCTGAAGACACCCCCAGAAGCCGTGCAAGTAGTTTTAAGAACATTTATCCCCCGGCGGAGGGCTCGGGCTCCGTGTCTGCCAAGCTCTCGTGAAGCATATGTTTTTCTTTGGAAGACTCTCTTCTTTTTTCCTGGACGATCTTTTCCTTGAATTTCTTGACCTGTTTGTCAAGCTTGTCGATCAAGAGATCTATGGACGCGTACATGTCCGCGCTTGCTTCGGTGGCATGAACGATCTTGCCTGACATCCATACGGTCGCTTTGGCTATCTGGCTTTCTATGTCCTCTTTTATCTTGTCTACCTCTAGCTCTATGTCTATCTGCTGTATGTTATGAAAAAAGTGTTCGACTTTTTGGAGTTTTTTCTGCGCATAGTCCTTGAGAGCTTCCGTCAGTTCGATCCCTTTTCCCCTGATGTTTATCTGCATTTTTTATCCTCCGTTCAAATGGAATTATATCATACGGCATAGCGCTCTTGAAAGGACCAGGACCTTAACGGATAAAGCTCCCGCCCCCAGCAGTGTTTTGCGGCATTCCGAGGTTGTAGCTCCGGTGGTATATACATCGTCCGTCAGTATCAGGTGCGTCCCCTTAACAACTGACGGGTTTGTGACCTCAAAAGCCCCTTTCACTGCCTTTTGTCTATCGGTCCTGCCCAGATCGAAAAGGTGTTTTGTGTCCGTGCGCCTGACCAGCGTGTCCAAGATCAGAGGGGCATCCAGTTCCCTTGCCAGCGCGGATGAGATCAATTCCGATTGATTGAACCCCCTTTCCTTCAGTCTTTTGGCGTGCAAAGGTACCGGGATAATCCCGTCGGCGTATATGAAAGGGTTATGATAAGCCATTATCCGTCCGAGCGGTTCGGCCAGGCGTTTCTTTCCATGGAACTTCATGCGTTTAATGGCCTTTTCCATGACCCCTGTGTACGCTCCTATACAATAAACATAACCCTCGGGTTTGTTAATCATAACTATCTGTTTCAGGCAGCCTTCACACAGTATATCTGCCCCGGCCGTGCGGCAGACGGCGCAGCGCGGTGG
>CAZRTO010000021.1:13599-20684 GCA_964603025.1 uncultured bacterium
CCAGCAATTATCCCGCCGTTTAAGAACCTTGAACTACCTATGTTCTTATGCTAGTATCTATGGCATGACAAGCTGGGAAGAGATACTGGAACTGCTTGAACAGGGAGAAGGCCAGTCACTCGAATTCGAAAAGACGGTCCCCCCACAGGACGATATAGCCCGGGAATTCGTGGCTTTTTCCAATTCGGACGGCGGAAGGATAATACTGGGGCTGGACGATAAGAACAAACACCTTCTTGGGATCGACGTCAATGATGATTTCAGCGGCTGGCTGGTCAATATAGGACAGACCCGCTGCACGCCCCATATCAAGCCTGCAGGCACCGAGATATTTACAAGGGGGCCTCAGAAGATCGCTATAATCACAATTAACGAAGGTGATGAAAAACCCTACAAGACCGATGATATCTGCTATATAAGGGACGGAGGGGTCTCAAGGCCCGCCAAAGATGCGGAAGAACAAGAGATAACCAGCCCGTGGTCCGGGCACGGTCTCAACAAAAGACAGAAACGGGTCCTTGATTACGTCAGGGAGCACAACAGTATTTCAAACAAAGAATACCGCGAGATGTTCAATATTTCGCATAAGACCGCTCATCTGGAGCTCACCATGCTGTGCGAGAAGAAGATCCTCGTCTGCCGCGGTGCCGGAAGATCGACGAAGTATATCTTACCTAATTCAGGTTCCTGATCTATTTCGATATCCCAATGACCGGAGAACTCGCACTGGCATAAGCTTTCTTTGGCATTCTTCCAGACAGAAAGCTTTTTCTGCCGGCTTCAACACCCAGTTTCATCGCCTCGGCCATCATAGGCGGATTTTCAGCCTCGGCAACAGCCGTGTTTATAAGGCAGGCGTCGGCGCCGGTTTCCATCGCAAGAGCCGCGTCAGAAGCCGATCCTATCCCTGAATCAACCACGACAGGTACGGTGATGAATTGTCTGAGGACTTTTATTTTGTCAAAGTTTGGCACGCCCTGGCCTGATCCTATGAAAGATCCGCCGGGCATTACAGTAGCGCAGCCTATCTCCTGGAGTTTTTTTGCGACGGTGAAATCATCGGTGGTATAAGGCAGCACAACAAACCCTTCTTCCACTAGGATCTTTGCCGCTTCTATCGTTGCCACCGGATCAGGAACAAGATATTTCTGGTCGGCTATGACCTCGAGCTTTACCCAGTTCGTGAGCCCTGCGGCTTTTGCCAGACGGGCCGTGCGGACCGCTTCGTCCACAGTATAACAGCCAGCCGTGTTGGGCAGTATAAAGTATTTTTTCCGGTCTATAAAATCAAGTAGCTGTCGGTCGCGACCGACAGCTACATTAGATATGCTGAGATCCACCCTTCTGACTGCCACGGTCACGATCTCACAGCCGGAGGCGTCCAGGGCCTCTTTCATTATTTCAAAGGTTTTGTATTTGCCGGTACCCAGCATGAGGCGGGACCTGAATTCTTTGTCTGCGATCATTAGCTTATCCATTAATTTCCTCCCATCATCCTTATTTGTACGGGCGGGTTTTAAACCCGCCCTCTACACTTTTTGATCAGCCCTTTTACGGCTCCCTCGATATCCATGCCCCCTATCGCCGCGCGTATAACGGCGATGCGGGGTGATGATTCCGCCACTTTAGAAATATTGTCCATATTGATGCCGCCTATCGCTACGAATGGTATCGGGTTGGAAGATCTTTTTATAGCGGCCGTGATCTTCTTCAAAAGATCAAGCCCCAGCGGTTTTGTGCTTGGTTTGCTGGCTGTTGAGAATATCGGACCTATGCTGATGTAATCGGCACCCGAGCGGATGCCTTTCATGGCCTGATCGAAACTGTGGGTCGAAAGACCTATTATCTTGCCGCTACCAAGCAGTTTGCGTGCTACATGGACCGGAATGTCGTCCTGCCCAAGGTGTATCCCGTCCGCGTCAACCGCCATGCACACGTCGAGATAGTCGTTAGCTATGAAAGTAACGCCTGCTTTTTTGCATACCGGAGCGATCAGGCAAGCCCATTTATAATACTGCCCTATTGAAGCTTTTTTATCTCTCAGTTGGACCACTTTTGCTCCGCCTTTGATAGCGGCTTTTACGGCCTCTACAGGGGATCTTTTGCCCAGAACGTCCGGGTCTGTTACGACATAAAGATCGAAGTCCAGCCGTCGACGGTCGACTGTCGACAGTCGACTGTCAAGTTCTTTTTCAATGGTATAAAGCTCAAAACGTATCGATTTGAATATTCTGCCAGCTTCTTTACTTGTCAATTTCCCGAACTCTTCCAGTACTCTTGCCGCCTCTTCGGCCCGCTTGGCATTGGAGGTGATGATCTGGGAAAGTTCAGACCTGGTCGCCTCGGACGGCGGGTAGAGCTCTCTTCCGACATCCGATACGGAATCTCTTTTGCGCAGGAGATCGTCACCCTCACGTAGCAGCTCAACGGCTTCTTTTGCTTTCCCGCGCAGGGATTTGATCTTTTGCGTAAGAGCCCTGTCTTCAAGGACGAACCTGGCCACTTCTTCCACAACGCGCAGCCCTTCCATGAGGCGGTTGCAATTGGCATCAATTATCCGGAGAACTTTGTCATCCATGCGACCATTATAACACCGCTGTTTTTGCTATATAATACCTAACGATGGGCAAAATAGAGATATTCGATGTTAGACAGGGGCGCGCTCTTTTTGTCGACAAGGTCAAAAGGCCGGACAGCAGGTGGAAAGAGCTGCTCACTCCTCTGCAATATGAGGTTACTGTCAACAGTGGTACTGAGAGACCCTTTTCCTGCGCTTTACCGGAAGCTGGTAAAGAAGGTTTATATAAGTGCGTGCGCTGTCATGCCGACCTGTTTGCTTCACGGTCTAAGTTCGATTCGGGTACCGGATGGCCCAGCTATTTTGAGCCTGTTTCAGATATGAACATATCCACGAAAGATGATATCTCGCACGGCATGCACCGTGTCGAAGTGCTATGCGCCAGATGCGACGCTCACCTGGGCCACGTATTTGACGACGGACCAACTCCGGCGGGTAAGAGGTACTGCATCAACGGAGCTGCCCTATCGTTCATCCCGGGTGATCCGGCGTTCTTGGACGAGGCGATGTTCGGCGCAGGCTGCTTCTGGCATATAGAAAACGAATTCGGGAAGATACCGGGAGTAGTATTCACCGAGGCAGGTTTCTCCGGAGGGTCAGCAGAAGATCCGACTTACAAGTCAGTCTGCTCCGGAACTACCGGACATGCTGAGGTTGTGCACCTGTTATTTGACCGCCGGAAGATCAGTTACGAAAAACTTCTTGATGTATTTTGGGCGATCCATGATCCAACGCAGTTGAACAGGCAGGGGCCGGACATAGGGACTCAGTACCGCTCGGCAATATTCTATTATTCAGAAGGGCAAAGAACAGCGGCGATGCGTTCAAAAACCCGGATAGAGTTATCCGGAAAATTTAAAATGCCGATCGCCACTCAAATACTGCCTGCTGCTGCCTTTTTTCGCGCAGAAGAGTATCACCAGAGATATATTGCAAAGTCGAGCGGTTGATATTGGCGTCGACTAGGCGCAGTATTCTTGGGCGCATACGCCAATTATCATCAGGAGCAGAGGGCTCTATGCCATATTCTTCTTTATTATTTCAAGCAATTCCTTTGCTTCGCACGTTTTTGACACGTAGATGTTGCCTCCAGCAATGTGCCCTTTTGTATTTTCATCATCCTTTGTAAAGAGCGCTGTAAGGAAGACAATAGGCGTGTTTTTTGTTTCCGGATCCTCTTTCAAACGCTCTTTTACTTCACCTCCGTCTATGTCGGGAAGCATTATATCGAGCAATATCAGGTTAGGTTTCCAGATCTTGGCTTTCTGCAAAGCCTCCTGGCCGGTTGCCGCTTTTATGACCTCATAACCTTCTGCGGTCAGTCTCTTTTCAAGCAGTAAAAGTAAGTCCTCCTCATCATCTACCACCAGGATCTTTTTCACTATTTGTCTCCTCCTTTCTTTGTCAGCGTGTTTATCTTCATTATCAGCTCTTCCGCATCGAAGGGTTTGAGCAGATAATCGTCAGCTCCTATCGATTTAAAATTGTTTGGGACCCTTATTATGCTGGCAGTGAATATCAATACCGGGATATCCTTCAGCCGGTCGTCTTTTTTCAGGATCTTGCATAGTTCATCTCCCTGTAGTTTAGGCAGGAGAAGGTCCAGCAGTATAAGGTCCGGGAGCTGTGTCTTTAATATCTCCAGGGCTGTTTCGGCGTCCGGAGAATATAAGATGCGAAAGCCTGACTTCTCGAGACGGAAGGAGACCAATTCAAGCAGGTCAGGCTCATCATCGACGACCAGAATAGTTTTCATGGCAAAAGACCTCCTTTTACGATCTGGGGATGGTGAATATGAACCTAGAACCTTTCGATTCTTTGGATTCCGCCCATATTGTCCCTTTATGAGCCTCGATTATCTCTTTGCAGATCGCAAGCCCCAGTCCCGTTCCCCCAAAACGCCTTTTTATCTGACTGAAACGCACAAAAAGCTTTGGCAGGTCTTCCTCGCGAATACCTGATCCGGAATCGGATATTGATATGGCCACAAAATCGCCCTTAAGCTCGATTGACATAGAGATCATGCCTTTTTCTGTGGCTTGCAGCGCGTTATTGAGGAGGTTGGTGAGCACCTGATATATTTTATCCCGGTCGGCCCTTACCTTGACTTCCTGGTCCAGGATCTGTTTTGTCAGATCCAGGTTTTTTGCTTTTGCCAGCGGGATGACAGTTTCATAGACATCATTTATCAGCTCATTGATGTTCACATCTTCAAATTTAAAATCCATCTGTCCGGCATCCATTTTTTGAAGGTCAAGAACGTTCCCGATGAGCCTTGCAAGCCGGTCAACGTTCTTTTTTGATATTTGGAGCAAAGCTCTCTGTTCTTTTTGTATCTCACCGGCCACTCCATCAAGCACCGCGGATATCCCTTCTTTTATAGAGGCCAATGGCGTCCTGAGCTCGTGGGACACTGTAGCGGTAAAATGCTCCTTGGCTTTTAGTGCGGCTTCGGCTTGATCTATAAGTCGGAGCCGTTCGGTTATGTCGGTGCCTGAACTTAGGGTCCCGGTTATAATACCGCGCGCATCTCTCAGCGCGACATTATGCCAGAGGATAGTTCTATATGATCCGTCCCTGGTAACTACCCTATTTGTATACTCCTGACAGGACGAGACATTCCCGGAGATTAAGCTGCCGAAAGTTGCTTTTACTTGTCTCTTCTCGTTTTCCGGCACAAATTCATCTATCCATGATCTTCCCACTATCTCGTCTTCTTTTCTGTTCACCATTGCCGCCCCGGCCTCGTTAATCATTTCAACGACGCCATTCGCATCAAGCGCAATAAATATAACATCGCATATGTCCAGGTATTTGCGAAGCTTTTCCTTTTCAATCCTGATTTGGTCGTCCAGTTTTTTTCTTTCAGTGACGTCCCTGACAACGGCTACAGACCCTTGATAGGCTCCGCCGGATAATATCGGAGCTGTTTTTGCAGAGAACCAAAAATGATTGCCTCTTATCTCAAGAGGATAATCGAATTCGGCGGTTTTTCCGTTCCTGTTCTGCTCTATCGCCCGGGAAAGAGGTTCTCTTACATGGGGAGGCAATATCTCAAAGTATTTTTTGCCTATGAATTCGTTCGGTGGAATATAAAGGACCGTGTTTGCCGGAGAATGGCAAAATTGAAAGGCCCCCTGTGCGTCAAACATGAACACAATATCTTCCATTGAGGATAGTATTGTGTTGATCTTTGCCCGTGTTTCCTGAAGTGCCGCTTCGCTCGCTTTTCTCCGGGTTATATCATGAACTACCACCATAACGGACGGCTTGCCCGAAAAATATATAGGCCTGGCGCCTGTTTCTACATACAATTCAGTTCCGTCAAGTCTGACGAATTTTTCTTCGATCATATCCAGAGGTTTATTGTCCGACGCCACTTTTTTTATTCTGTCTCGTACGGTCTGAAGGCTGTCGGGATGAACAAGGCCGATCACTTCCCTGCCTATCAGCTCATCCGGACATTTCGCGCCCATCATCTCCGCCAGACGTTTGTTCGCATAAACGATCTGTCCGCTGGTATGTATCCCGATACCGTCCGGAGATGTTTCCGTGATGCTTCTGTAGAGATCTTCCTTTTCTCTAATAGTTCGCTCTAGCGTCTTTTGTTCCGTTATGTCATGTAAAAAAACATATTCTCCTGAGACATTGGCGTCATTATCCCTGGAAAGCACTGCATTCATCTCAAGATGCAGTACAGAGCCGTCTTGTTTTCTGGCTGTTATCTCATACGGCGGCACATGTTCTCCTTTTAATCTTCTTGCGTAGTTTTTGTTGATGAGCTCCATGCTTTCTTTGGTCAAGACATTGCCCAAAAACCCAAAGCTATTTCCGATGAAAAAGTCTTTCTTATATCCCGAGATCTCAGTTATCCTGCTGTTGACATCGATTATGATGCCGGTTTTGTCCAATTGCATGATTATGTCCGGGGACGAGTCAAAAATTATGCGGTATTTATCAAAGTAATCCTGTCGCATAGAAGGCATTCGAAAATGATATATCCTTGTGGTCGAATTGTCAAGAAGGCGGCAGAGGCTGTGTTACTGGTACAGGACCGCGTAAACCCCGGCCACTATCAGGAATATGCCGAAATAATTGATCATGGACAGCTTTTCGCCGAAGACAAAAAAAGCCAGAGCAGGCAGGATTATATACATGACAGCGGTAAGCGGAAAGACAACGCCCAGTCTGTTCCATGACAGCACCCATATCCACAGAAAAAAAGATGACATCATGAGAGAGATGCTGCCAAGAATGTAATAGTTGGTCAGGACCCTGATCGCGAGGCTTATGTTGTCTGACCAAGAACCTAAATTAAAGCCTCCGACCTGAGAGACCCCTATTTTGAGCAATACCTGGCTGAGCGCCATCGCGAACGCGTATACGAATACCCATACGAATATCTTGATCATAAGTCTCCTCTTCAAAGAGAATTCTGGGGGACCTGGATTTGAACCAGGATACACAGCTCCAGAGGCTGTAGTCCTACCGTTAGACGATCCCCCAA
>CAZRTO010000022.1:0-13808 GCA_964603025.1 uncultured bacterium
AGCGAGAGCGTTACCATAACAGCGGGCACTACAGCGACAAAAGATTTCAGGCTTGTTGCCGTTTCCGTTTCTGATTTCAGCGATAACTTTGAAACCACAACAAATCCCTGGTCTGTTATATCAGGCAGCTGGAACAGGGTGTACCGTCCCCAGAATATAGAAAACAAAATAGCCACAGAACTCGGATATGTTGTTTTGCCGCCGGGAGATTCCGGGAATCTACCATTGCCGAACAGCGGCGACTATTGTTATTGGTTTGGGAACTCCGATACGGGAAGCTATATAGGAGTTAGGGATACTGAAACTCCTATACCCGCTGGCGGGGTGTCAATGAACTCCCAGATGGGGACCTTGGAATCCCCTTCAATAAATCTCTCAGGCTATTCTATAGCTACGTTGTCTTTTTGGACTTGGTGGGAGATCGAGTCCAGAACTGCGGATGATTTTGATCAGATGATCGTTATGGTTTCGGATGATGGGGTCAATTGGAATAGCTTGGGACTGCTCAATCCAACCGGCTTTAAGAGCAATATCTCTGATATAGCATATTCATCCGGCGGATATGATAAATCAGGCATATGGGTAAAAAATCAGTATGATCTGACCCCGTATGCGGGGAAGGTTGTAAAGATACGTTTCTTCTTCAACAGTGTGGACAGGCTTTCCAACGGGTTCCGCGGGTGGCTTATAGACGACGTTTCCATATCCAAGGACCCGATATCTCCGGCATGGCGGAGATAATTGCTAATGCAGGCGTGATATAATTTTTCTGGAGGGAAAATAATGCACCCAGGGATAGATGAAGTAAGGCTCAATGATCCGGAGATAGCCTCTGCCATAGATATGGAACTGGACAGGCAGAGAAAGAAGATAGAACTTATAGCTTCGGAGAACTTCACCAGCAGGGCCGTGATGGAAGCCATGGGCTCCTGTCTCACGAACAAATACGCCGAAGGCTACCCGGGCAAGAGGTATTACGGCGGCTGCGAGTGTGTGGACGTGGCCGAGAACCTTGCCATTGACCGCGCGAAAAAACTGTTCAATTGTGGGCACGCCAATGTCCAGCCGCATTCCGGGTCCCAGGCCAACATCGCCGCATATCTGGCGTTCATCAAGCCCGGTGACACGGTGCTGGGGCTTAATCTGTCCCACGGCGGACATCTGACGCACGGCAGTCCCGTCAACATATCCGGGATGTACTTCAATTTTGTGCCGTACGGCGTAAAAAAGGACGATGAGCGCATAGATTACGCCCAGATGGAAGAGCTCTGCAGGGCCCACAAGCCCAAGCTTATCGTAACGGGCGCCACGGCATATCCGAGGGAGATCGATTTCAAGAGGATACGCAAGATAGCCGACGAGGCGGGGGCTTTTATGATGGTGGATATCGCTCACATAGCCGGCCTTGTAGTGGCCGGGATACATCAGTCGTCGATCCCTTACGCCCATGTAACCACGTCCACCACGCATAAAACGCTCCGCGGACCAAGGGGCGGACTGATACTTACGAGTGAAGAGTTCGCGAAACAGGTGGACAAGGCGGTATTTCCCGGAACACAGGGTGGACCTCTCATGCATGTGATAGCCGCCAAGGCGGTGGCTTTTAAGGAGGCGCTCGAGCCTTCGTTCAAAAAATACCAGGAACAGATAGTTAAGAACGCGAAGGCGCTTGCTTCCGCGATGACCAAAAAAGGTTTCAGGCTCGTGTCCGGCGGCACGGACACCCATTTGATACTTGTGGACCTGTCGCCCAAAGGGCTGACTGGCAAAGCCGCGGAAAAAACACTTGATGAGATAGGCATCACCGTCAACAAGAACACCGTGCCCTTCGATACCCAGTCGCCATTTGTGACCAGCGGCATCAGGATAGGTACTCCCGCCGCCACCACAAGGGGCTTTAGAGAGGCGCAGATGGAAGAGATCGCCGACATCATCTCAAGGGTGCTCTCCGCGCCCGATGACGCCGCGGTCAAAAAAGAATCCGCGGAAAGGGTCCTTAAGCTGACCGACGGATTCCCGTTGTACGAACAGGGGACCATAGAAGCGTGATAGTTCTAAGGAATGTTTCCAAGACCTATCCCAAGGGCGTTGAGGCCCTCAGCAACGTAGACCTTTGCATCGGCAAGGAAGAGTTCGTTTTCATAGTGGGGCCCACCGGCTCGGGCAAGTCCACGCTGCTCAAGCTGCTCTACAGGGAAGAGACCGCCACGGGCGGACAGGTCATACTGGACAGGGTCAACCTGTCGGACATGCCTTCTTCACAGATACCTTTCCTGCGCAGGAACATAGGGGTTGTATTTCAGGATTACAAACTGCTCCCGACCAGGACAATATATGAGAACGTGGCTTTCGCTCTACAGGTGATGGGGGCTTCGAGGAGCTTTATTAGGCGCCACGCTGGACAGGCGTTGGAGCTGGTCGGACTGTTCAAAAAGGCGAACTGTTTCCCCGGAGAGCTTTCCGGAGGCGAACAGCAGCGGGCGTGCATAGCCCGCGCCATAGTCAACAATCCCCCTCTGTTGCTCGCGGACGAGCCGACGGGCAATCTGGACCCGTCCACATCGTGGGAGATCATACATCTATTGGACAAGATCAACAAACGCAATACCACTGTCATAGTCACCACCCACAACAAGTCCATAGTGGACGGGATGCGCAAGAGGGTGGTGGCGCTTGAGGCAGGCAGGATAATCAGGGACCAGCAGCTGGGGGTGTACAGCAATGTCCTTTGAGTTCTTTTTAAGGGAATCCTGGACGGGTTTCCGCCGCAGCGGGATAATGAGCCTGGTATCGCTGGTGACAATAACCGTGTCGCTTACGGTGCTGGGAGCTTTCCTTCTGGCGGTGGCCAATATGAGCAATATCGCTTCCGTGATCGGCTCAAAGATGGAAATAGCGGCTTATGTGGACAAGAACATGGATGATGCCGCCGCGGCCGCCATATCTCTCAGGATATCCGCGGTAGAGGGCGTGGAGAGCGTGAAGTTCGTGTCAAAAGAGGAGGCCTGGGCCAATTTCAAGACGGATTACGAGGGGCGTCTGGCACTCGGGGAGATAATCTCGGAGAACCCTCTTCCCAACACGTTCGTCATCAAGGTAAAGAACCCGCAGGCGACCTCTGCGGCCGCCAAAAAGATAGCCAACATGCAGGTAGTGGACGAGGTCCGCTACAGCGGGAATCTGGCCGACAGGTTCCAGGCCGTACTGGACCTGGTAAGGGCAAGCGGTCTTATACTTGTAGCGCTTCTCATCCTGGCAACACTGCTTATCGTGATCAATACGATCAAATTGACCGTGATAGCCCGGCAGACCGACATATACATAATGAGGCTGGTCGGCGCCACCAATTCCTTCATAAAATGGCCTTTTATACTGGAGGGCGTTCTGATCGGCGTGATAGGGTCGTCGCTGTCGTTCATCATCCTGAAATTTTCATATGACCTTGCCATACACGAGATGAAGAATTTTATGCCGTTCCTTCCTCTGATCGCTTCGTGGCACAGGCTGATCTGGATCTATGTGTCCGTCGGAGCCATCGGCATAGTGCTCGGCATGCTCGGCGCCTATATTTCGGTGAATTCACTTTTGAAAGGGGAATGAAGATATGCTCAGGTTCTTGCGCGGAAGGATGAAGGCGATACTGATAGCGGTCGCGGCGGTGTTCATACTTACCATGTTCTACGGGATAGGACAGATCGGGCTGCAGGGCGGGTTCTCGGCTCCGTCGAGGAGCGAAGGGCTGGCAAAGGTCAACGGCAAGGACGTGGATGTCTTCAGGTTCAACCAGATAATGGGCCGCCTGGCGGGCGAACAAAAAGGGCCGCTGGACCCGATGTCCCTGCTTTATCTGCAGAACATGGCGCTTTCCCAGCTTGTGGACTTTACGATAGTGGCTCAGGAAAGCTCCAAAAAATTCAAGGCCAGCTCACACGAAGTGAACCGCGCGGTGGACGACATAATGAAGGCCAACAATATCCCCGACCGCAGGACCTTTGAACAGCTGCTCAAGAACCAGGGTTTTTCCATGGACCATCTCAAAAGGATGATACGCGAAGAGATCATCGTGCAAAAAATGACCCAGAATCTTTATGCCGGAGTGGCTCTGACCCCGGACGACATGAGAGAGGTCCGCGCGCAGCACATACTGGTCAAGACCCAGGAGCAGGCGCAGGAAGTCGCGGAAAAGGCGAAAAAAGGCGGGGATTTCTCGGCGCTGGCAAGAGAGTATTCTATAGACCCGGTCAGCGCCAAAAAAGGCGGGGACCTGGGCTTTTTTGGAAAAGGCATGATGGTGCCTCAGTTCGAGGACGCGGCTTTCGCGCTTAAACCCGGCGAGATCTCAGATCCGGTCAAGAGCAATTTCGGATATCACGTGATCAAGATGAACGAATCAAGACTAAGAGAGGATGCCGACAAGGAAAAACTGCTCGAACAGAAAAAGAACGGCGTATTCGAGCGCTGGTTCGCCGGCGCGAAATCCAAGGCCAGGATAGAGATAAAGAATCCCATGATAGCTGCTTTTGACCTGATGATCAAGGGCGACGCGGACGGCGCTGCCCGGCAGTACCAGAACGCGATCAAAGCTCAGCCCGACAGCCCGTACCCTCATTTTTTCTACGGCCAGCTTCTTGCCGCGAAGGGGGACCTTCCGGCGGCGACGCAGGAATATGCCAAAGCTTCAGGGCTGGCTTCGTCAGACCCTCTGCTCAGGCTTTATATAGGCCAGGCGTATATGAGCGCTTCAGCGGCGGCGTCGGGAGAAGCTTCGGATGTGTACGGCGATTCCGCGATAAAAGAGTTTGAAAAAGCCTCGGCACTGGCAGGGGATAATATTGAGGCCAGGGAGGGCCTGGCTGAATTCTTCAAGGCAAACAAAATGTCCAGCCTTCTTGCCGACGAGAACTCAAAGATAAGAGCGCTAAAGCAGAGGCAAAAGCTGGAAGAAGAACTGAAGCGGTAGAAGTGGTCATTGCGAACCCCGCTTCAGGCGGGGTGAAGCAATCCCATGGTTGTAAGGGATACAAGAAATAATGGGATTGCTTCGGCCTTCGGCAGGCTCAGGCCTCGCAATGACTCTCCATTAGCCATTTATCCAGGTTTTCCCTTCGGTCAGTAGCGAGGCTACTTTTTCCTGGGAGAAGGATTCGCAGTAGATGCGAAGCAGCGGTTCCGTGCCGGACAGCCTGAACAGTATCCAGCTGCCGTCCTCAAGCATGAATTTATACCCGTCCAGGGCTTTGACCTCTTTTACGCGGAGCCCTGAAATGCCGGATGGCTGTTCCTGTGCAAGGCGTTTTTTCATCCGGTCTTTGTCCATATAATCCACCTTGAGGTCGATGCGGTCGTAATAGAACCTGGCGAATTCTCTGGAAATATCGTCCAAAACTTTTTCCGCAGGTTTTCCCTCGGTTGCCACAAGTTCTATGAGCAGCATTCCCGCCAAAAGACTGTCGCGCTCGGGTATGTGGTTCTTTATGCCCATCCCGCCGCTTTCCTCTCCGCCCATCAGGATATCTTTTTCGCGCATCAGGTCGCAGATATATTTGAACCCTATGGGCGTCTCAAAAAGCCGTATCCCGTACTTTTCGGTCATCATGTCTATCAGGCGGCTCATGTTAAAGGTCTTGACCACCGAGCCGGTCCATTTTCTGTTCCTGACCAGATGGTGCAGAAGCAGCGCGAATATCTGGTGGGTGTTGATATAGGTCCCGTCGGAAGCGACCGCTCCGATCCTGTCAGCGTCACCGTCAAGCACTATCCCGAAAGCTTTTTCTTTTGAGCAGAGGGCCATGAACTCTTTGAGGTTTGCCGGGATGGGCTCAGGGTTGACTCCGCCGAAATACGGATCGCGCACGGCATTGACCTCTTTGACCTTTAGTATCCCGTCCAGGGCCCTGGTGAAATATCCCGAGCCGCTGCCGAACATGGGATTTATCAGTATTTTTTCTTTCGTTGAGGCCAGAACGCCGGTATCCGTCAGCGCCATGACCGACGATATATAAGCTTCGGAAGGATCGAACATGTTTATCTTGCCCGAGGGGGCGGATTCTTTGACCGCGTTCTTTCCGATGAGCTTTTCGATGGACCTTGTGATCCCCTCGTCGGCAGATCCGCCGTAAGGGCCTTTTACCTTAAAGCCGTTCCATACCGGAGGGTTGTGGCTGGCCGTGATCATTATGCCGGCGCAGGCTTTTTTCCCCTTGACATGGAACGATACCGCAGGAGAGGGGCAGGATGTCCTGGAAAGATAAACGGTGAAACCGTTGGCCGCTACTACGTCCGCCGAAACAAGGGCGAAGTCCTCCGAACGGAACCTGTTGTCATAGCCGATCACCACCGGGCCTTCCGCTCCGGAGAAGTGGTCGGAAAAAGCCTGGGCCGCTTTTTTGACGTTCTCAAAAGTGAACTCGCCCGCTATCTCCGCTCTCCAGCCGTCAGTGCCGAACTTTATCATTTTAAAACACCTCTCTTTTGAACCCTTCCGGGGTGGGGGATTGCGACGCGCCTTCATCCTCGGAATTTTCCCCGTCATCGAACTGGAACATCCGCGCTCCGTGAACGCTGCATTCCCTTCTGGGTGCTTTGTCCGCCCAGAAAGCGCCCCATTTTATCCTTCCGGACGGGCAGCGGCCGCTCCTGAGCTGTCCGGAATCAACGCAGATCTGAACGGATACGGTGTTGTCCGGCTGCGGCAGTTCCTGTTCGGGGATGCCGGCAAGCGTCTTGCCCATGAAGTCTTTCCATATCCTCGGACAAACCCCGACCTCAGCCACACCCTTCATCGACGCGTTGTTGTCATTGCCGACCCAGACGCCGGCGGTGATCTGCGGCACAAAACCGATGAACCACGCGTCTTTGAAATTGTCCGAGGTGCCGGTCTTTGCAGCCGCGCTTCTTCCTATATTCGCCCTGACCCCGGTACCCGAAGCTATTACGCCTTTCATCATCAACACCGTCATAGCGGCAGTATCCCTGTCCATAACTCTGGTCGTTGAGGGTTTGTTCTCTTCGAGTATCTTGCCGTTCTTGTTCGTGACCTTTAGTATCGACAGTGTTTCAGCTTTTTCACCGCCGGTGGCCAGTACGCCGAAAGCCGATGTCATCTCGAGCAGTGAGACATCCGAAGTGCCCAGGGCAAGGGAAAGGGTGGGGCTCAAGTCCGAAACTATTCCCATGCGCCTGGCCATATTGATAGCATCCTGTATGCCGACCTTTTGCAGCAGCTTGATCGCCGGGATGTTCAGCGAATGTTCCAGCGCGTACTGAAGGGTCACTTTGCCGCGGAACTTCCTGTCAAAATTCCTGGGTCTCCATTTGCCGTCCGGCTGGTCGGCGGTGGGAAAGACGTCAAAGGTCACGGGCTCGTCCTTGATGATGTCCCCCGGGGACATCCGTTTCTCCATGGCAGCCGCGTAAATGAAGGGCTTGAAAGAAGATCCCGGGGAGCGCTTTGCCTGGACGGCGCGGTTGAACTCGCTCCCGTCAAAATCCGCGCCTCCGACCATGGCCAGCACCTGTCCGCTCACGGGGTCGATCGCAACGAGCGCGGCCTGGGAAAAATTATATTTTTTGCCTTCTTCGGCCACGAACTTGGAGATGGACTCCTCGGCATTCTTCTGCACGGGCATGAGCAGCGTGGTGTAGACCCTTAGCCCGCCTTTGTAGACAATGTCCCGTCCGTATTTCTGCACGAGCTGGTTGATTATGAAATTCGTGAAGTACGGGGCGTTGAACTTGTACTTGTTTATCTTTTCCATGGTTATGGTCAGTTTTTCCGATTTGGCCGTCTCAGCCTGTTTTTTGTTTATCATCCCGAGGCGCAACATCTTGTCGACGACCGAATCCCTGCGCGCGGCTGCCAGCGCGAAGTTCTTGTACGGAGAATATATCTCCGGAGCCCCGAGCAGGCCCGCCATCATAGCGGATTCGGAAAGCGTCAGGTCGCTGGCGTGCTTGCCGAAGTACATCTGGGCGGCAGCATCCGCGCCGTAGGTGTTGTGCCCCCAGTAGACCTGGTTCAGGTACATTTCGAGTATTTCTTCTTTTGTATAGCGTCTTTCGAGCTCCAGCGCGTAGTACATCTCGTTTATTTTGCGTCTAACGGTCCTTTCGGTGGACAAAAAAAGCGTTCTGGCGAGCTGCTGGCTGATGGTGCTGCCTCCCTGTACGACCCTGCCCCTGGACAGGTTGGCAAGAGCGGCCCTGGCGATGGACTTGATGGATATGCCTCTGTGGGTGAAGAAATCGTTGTCTTCGGAAGCAATGACCGCTTTGATCAGGTAAGGGGATATCTGTGAGGAAGGGACAGTTATCCTTTTTTCTCCGGCGTGGATCGTGCCGAGCACTATCCCGTCCGCGGAATATATGATCGTGGATTCCGACAGCGGGGAGGAAGCTCTCTCGAGTATATCTGAGCTTTCAAGCATCTGCGCCATGAACCCGGCCGCTGAGAACAGCATTATCAGGATGAACACGGCCGAGACTATGAACCAGCTCCAGCCCGACCCCTGGTTTTTTTGCTTTTTTCTGGCCATTAAACAAAATTATAACACGACCCCCGCCAAATTCTATGCTACAATCTCTACTATGAAAAAGATATTGGTCATACACGGGCCCAATCTCAATCTTCTCGGCGACAGGGAAAAAGCGGTCTACGGGGAGACCACTCTTGAGGAGATAAACAGCCAGATGAGGTCTCTTGCCGCCGAGCTCGGTGCGGAAGCGGACTTTTTCCAGAGCAATGTTGAAGGGGAGATCGTCAGCGCCATTCAAAAAGCAAAGGGTGTTTACGGCGCCCTCATAATCAATCCCGGAGGCTATACTCATTACAGCGTCGCTATCCGGGACGCCATAAGCGCCGTTGCGATACCCGCTGTTGAGGTTCACCTTTCTAATATCCACGCCAGGGAGGAGTTCAGGCAAAAGTCCGTCATAGCGCCAGTTGCCAAGGGACAGATCATGGGATTCGGTAAGCTGAGCTATCTTCTTGCCGTGCGCGCCGCTCTTTCTCTTTTTTGACGATGAACAACAAACAAGTGATCTGCCGGCTCCGCAGGGCCGCGGCTATCGCTCTGAAAGTCGCTGAAGAGGCGGTAGAGCATATCCGGCCCGGACTGAGAGAGCGCGATGTGGCATCATTTATCCGGCGCAGGATGAAACACTACGGAGCCGAAGGTTTATCTTTCAAGACCATAGTCGCTGCCGGCAGGAGATCGTCAATGCCGCACGGCTATGCCACCCTAAACAGGATACGCAGAAAAGATGTCGTTATGATCGACTGCGGCGCGAAGTATAAAGGGGTGTGCTCAGATATAACAAGGATGGCCTTTGTGGATAACGCAGGAGCTGGTTTAAAACCCGCCCGTACAACCGATCGGCGGATATCCAGGATCTACAATATCGTAATTTCCGCGCAGAAAAAAGCTATCCGCCTGGTGCGCGCAGGTGTTCCTGTAGGACGTATCGATATGGCGGTCAGGAGGGTGTTTAAGGAGCACGGGCTTGAAAAATACTTTCCGCATTCTACCGGTCACGGCATATGCCGTTTTGTCCATGAAGAGCCCAGAATATCCCACAAAAAGAGTGATATATTGGAGTCGGGAATGGTCATTACCATAGAGCCCGGGCTTTATTTCCCAAAACAAAAAATACCGTTCGGCATAAGGATCGAGGACATGATATTGGTGAAAAACGGCGGATATGAGATTTTGACGACAGCGACGAAATAAGGATGATGTAGGGGGCGGGTTTTAAACCCGCCCGTACGGGGAGAATAGAGATGAAAGTATCGGCAATAATAGCAGGCGGCGGCAGCGGCAAACGCATGCTCTCACAGGAGAACAAGCTCTTTATCAAGATAGGCGGGATGCCCGTCCTTGCCATGACGCTTTCGGTCTTTGAAGCCACCGAGATCATCGATGAGATCATACTGGTAGTGCCTTCCGATGAGATCGACAGGGCCCGGGACCTTGTGGATGGGCATTCCTTCCGTAAAGTGGCAAAAATAGTTGCAGGCGGCGCTACGAGACAGGGATCGGTGTCGAACGGGCTTGATGCTATGTCGCGCGACGCGGATATCGCCGTGATCCACGACGGGGCCAGGCCGTTCGTTACCAGGGAGATCATAGTGCGCGCAGTGAACGAAATAAAATCGGGACACGCGGTGGTCGTCGGCATGCCGGTAAAGGACACGGTAAAGACCATTGATGACGGCGGTTTTGTCACAAAGACACTCGATCGCCAGTACCTTTGGAATGCCCAGACACCGCAGGTATTTAAGGCGTCCGAGATCAGGCAGGCGCATGCGCGGGCCGGTAAGATAGGCCTGGAAGCCACGGATGATTCAAAGCTGGTAGAGAGGCTGGGAGGGACCGTAAGGATGATACAGGGATCTTACGAGAACATAAAGATAACCACTCCCGAAGACATAAGGACAGCGGAGGCGATACTGCTATCAAAGAAATAACCATAGGGCTCTTTGCCGGTCTTGTGAGCGGCCTGGTGGGGCTGGGCGGAGGCATCGTGCTGGTCCCGGCAATGGTCCTGCTTCTTGGTATGAGCCAGCACAGGGCACAGGGGACGTCCCTTGCCGTCATAATACCTACGGCGATCGCTGGCACGGTCGTCTACGGATCGAGCGGGCACATCGATATGAACATCGCAGTCTGGGTGGCGCTGGGCGGCGCGGCCGGAGCTTATATGGGAAGCTTTGCCGCCGGCAGGCTTTCCGAGAAGGCGCTTAAGACCGTATATGCTTCTTTCCTGCTGCTTGTCGGGATCAGGATGTTCTTTTAAGAGGGGCGGAAAAAGTCTATGACCGTACAGTTGTTAGGTTCGATGCTGCTCACCGGTTTCGGAGCGGGGCTGCTCAGCGGACTCATGGGGGTCGGCGGCGGGACCATAACCATTCCGGCGCTTGTTCTTCTGCTTGGCATATCCCAGCATGCCGCCCAGGGGATCTCTCTGGCGATAATAATCCCGACTGCGATGATGGGGGCTTACGGCTATTTCATTCGCGGCTACGTGGACACGCGCAGAACTGTTCTTCTTGCCGCCGGGGCAGTCGCGGGCGCTCTCGCGGGTTCTTACGCGGCTTGCGGCATTTCTCCGGGCGGTCTTAAGCGAGTATTCGGGGCATTTGTTATAATTATCGCAATACGGGTGTTCTTGGATGTATTACCCAAAAAAAAGTGATTTTATAAAGCTCGCGCGGCAGGGGAGCCTTATCCCTGTTTACAGAGAGATACTGGCCGACACCGAAACCCCTGTTTCGGCCTTTTCTAAGATCGCCGGAAAATACTCCTTTTTGCTTGAAAGTGTCGAGGGAGGTGAGAACGTCGGCAGATATTCCTTTCTCGGATGTGATCCGTACCGTGTGGTGCTGTCCAAAGGCGGCGATGTGTTCGTTGACGGAAAAAGGGCCGGCTGCGATCCCCTCAAGGTCATCAAGGAGCTCCTTTCGGAATATATCCCGGTGAAGACCGAAGGTCTGCCCAGGTTCCACGGAGGCGCGGTCGGTTACCTGGGTTACGACATAGTGCGGCACATAGAGGAGATTCCCGACGCTAATCCGGACGATCTAAAGGTGCCGGACTGCCAGCTCATGCTTTCAGATACCCTGCTCGTGTTCGACCATGTGAAGCACAAGATCATGATAGTCTCCAACGCGCGAGTTGAAGCCAGTCCTTCCAGGGCCTATGATGAAGCGTTGAAAAAGATCGATGCCATTGCTAAAAGGTTAAAAGCGCCCGCGAAACTCAAGCCCATGGACCTCTCCGCCCGGGGCGGACGCGGCGCAAAAGCGCTGCCGAACATGACCAAGAAGCAGTACGAATCGGCGGTAGAAAGAGCTAAAGAGTACATAAGCAGCGGGGATATAATCCAGGTGGTGCTGTCCCAGAGGTTCAAGGCGCCTCTTAAGGCTTCGGCTTTTGACGTGTACAGGGCCCTGCGCGCGATAAACCCTTCTCCTTACATGTACTACTTTTCTTTCGGCGATCTAAAGATCGTGGGGACTTCGCCGGAAACAATGGTGCGCCTGGAGGACGGCAGGGCGTTCATCCGCCCTATAGCGGGAACGCGCCCAAGGGGGAGCGACGCCGAAGATGACAGGAAGATGGAGGAAGAGCTTCTGGCCGATGAAAAAGAAAAGGCCGAACACATCATGCTGGTGGATCTGGCCAGGAACGATCTGGGCCGGGTGTGCAGGAGCGGCTCCGTCAGGGTTGAGAGGCTGATGTCCGTTGAAAAATATTCGCACGTCATGCACATTGTTTCCGACGTCAACGGAGAGCTCGAAAAAGACAAAGACGCTTTTGACCTTTTTAGGGCCAGTTTTCCCGCGGGAACGGTCTCCGGGGCGCCCAAGATACGCGCGATGCAGATAATCGACGAGCTCGAGACCGTGCGCAGGGGGCCTTATGCCGGCGCGGTCGGGTATTTTGACTTTGCAGGGAACATGGATACCTGCATCGCGATAAGAACGGTATTCATCAAAGGCAAACAGGCCTATGTGCAGGCCGGCGCCGGGATCGTGGCTGATTCGGTCCCGCAGAAAGAATATCAGGAGAGCGTGAACAAGGCCAAGGCCATGCTCAAAGCTCTGGAAACGGCCGCGTGATGATAAACTTCCGTTTGCTCAGGAATTCGGACGCCACGCTTTGGGTATGCGCCGGGGTCCTGATACTTATAGGTTTTCTCTCTATATACTCTTCGACATTCGCCATGTTGTCCAGAAAGGCAGCTATAGCTGCCGAATCCGGGGTCGATCCTCTTTTGTTCGTGAAACGCCATTTTGTTTCTTTTCTCATGGGTGCCGCCGGACTGAGCTTCTTTTGTTATATAGACTACAACAATCTGAAAAAAGCCGCGGTCCCTCTGTACGCCGTCATGATCGTTATGCTCCTTGCCGTGCTGCGCATGGGTTTTGAGTCTTACGGGGCCCAGAGATGGCTTGGGATAGGTCCTTTTTCATTTCAGCCCTCTGAGATCTCAAAGCTTATACTGATAATCGCGCTTGCCAAATATTTTGCCGACAAAAAGGGAATAAAGCACATAACGGAGCTGGTCCCCGCGGCGGTCATAATGGGCCTGCCGTTCCTTCTGATATTCAAGCAGCCTGATCTCGGAACAGCTCTGGTCTTTATCGCAATAACAGCCGGCATGGTGATCTGGGTCCAGGATAATGCAATGATACTCCTGCTTATGGTTTCTCCCGTTGTGAGCGCTTTTTTAAGCTTTCATCTAAGGCCGTGGCTTGTTTTTCTGGTGGCCGTGGCAGCGCTGCTTGCGTGGGGAAAAGCCCGGGTGCAGGAATGGATAGCCGTGCTAGGAGCCAATATCGCCACCGTGGCCGCGGTCCCGTTCATCTGGGGGATGCTCAGGGACTACCAAAAACAGAGGCTTGTCACGTTCCTGGACCCGTCAGCCGATCCCTTCGGCGCCGGTTATCATACGATACAATCGCTCATAGCGATAGGTTCGGGCGGGCTTTTCGGGCGGGGGTTCCTCATGGGCACGCAGACACAGCTGCAGTTCATACCGCAGCAGTGGACGGATTTTATTTTCTCGGCTATAGGCGAGGAGTTCGGTTTTTTCGGGGCGATGGCGGTAGTGGTCCTGTTCGCGGTGCTCATCTGGAGGGCGATACACATCGCCATGGATGCCGGTGATTTTTACGGCAGCATTCTGGCGGTGGGAGTGGCTTTTATGATGCTGTTCCACTTCGGCGTGAACGTTGCGATGACGCTCGGGATCGCTCCGGTGGTCGGGATCCCTCTGCCGTTCATCAGTTTCGGCGGCACATCGCT
>CAZRTO010000022.1:13908-20253 GCA_964603025.1 uncultured bacterium
GCCTGCTGCCCGAAGACGCCGCGGAAGGCGATATTGTTTCTTTTTCCATTATCACCAAAAGGAATAAGACCGCCAGGGCAAAACAGGAAGTGGCGGGGATGATTGAGAAGTTGAAGAAGGACGTTTGACAAGAGCCTTTGATTGACGATAGAATGTTCAATAATTGAACGGTCGACGTCTTATATTATGAAAAACCCTGAAAAGACAGAACTTATTATCGAGCCGGGGCGGGGGATCAAGAACTACTGGCGCGATCTCTGGCGATATAGGGAATTATTCTACTTTCTCTCGTGGCGTGACATCCTGGTCAGGTATAAGCAGACGGCCATCGGTATCGCGTGGAGCGTGCTTAGGCCTCTTTTGACCATGATAGTTTTTACGGTGATCTTCGGGCGTATCGCCAAACTGCCTTCGGGCGAGGCCCCTTACGCGGTAATGGTGTTCGCCGCGATGCTCCCGTGGCAGTTCTTCTCCAACGCGATGTCGGAGAGCAGCAATTCACTCCTTGCCAACAGCAACATGCTCACCAAAGTCTATTTTCCGCGGCTGATAATGCCGTCCAGTGCGGTGATAGTCAGTCTGGTGGACTTTGTCATATCTTTCGGGCTTCTTTTGATATTGATGCTGTTCTATCTTTTTGCCCCGAGCGCAAGAATGATCACACTGCCTTTTTTTCTGGGCCTGGCGCTTGTCACTGCACTTGGAACGGGCTTTTGGCTGTCCGCGCTTAATGTTAAATACCGCGATTTCAGGTATATCATCCCTTTTATTGTACAGTTCGGACTGTATGTTTCTCCGGTGGGTTTTAGTTCCAGCGTGATCCCGCAGCAATGGAGGCTGCTCTATTCATTGAACCCCATGGTGGGCGTGATCGACGGTTTCCGCTGGGCGATACTCCGGGGAGACTCGCTTATATACTGGCCCGGTTTCTATCTGTCATGCCTTATCTCGGTTTTGCTGTTCATCACAGGTATTTGGTATTTCAGGAAAATGGAAAGGCAGTTCGCGGATATAATTTGATGAGCGATCCTATAATACGTATAGAAAATATCGGCAAAAAATACCGTATAGCCCATGCGCAGCAGGGTGTGGGACGCTATGTAGCTATGCGCGATGTCATCGCAGACCTTTCCGGAAGACTTATTCGCAGAGTTGCTCATCCGTTCTCTCAAAGGCCCGGTCCCGGACCATCTCAGGAAGATTTTTGGGCGCTGAAGGGAGTGACTTTTGATATAAACAGGGGCGACCGTATCGGAATAATTGGCCGCAACGGCGCGGGCAAGTCCACCCTGCTTAAGATACTAAGCCGCATCACCGAACCTACGGAGGGGCGCGTAACGATGCGCGGCCGCGTTGCCTCGCTGCTTGAGGTGGGGACCGGTTTCCATCCCGAGCTCACCGGCAGGGAGAACATATATCTCAACGGCGCGATACTTGGTATGAGCAGGCGTGAGATCGACCGCAAGTTCGATGAGATAGTGGATTTTGCGGGTGTTGAGAAGTTCCTCGAAGTGCCGGTCAAGAGGTTCTCTTCAGGTATGTACGTCCGGCTCGCTTTTGCGGTGGCCGCGCATCTTGAATCGGAGATACTCCTTGTAGACGAGGTCCTGGCGGTCGGGGATTCCGAGTTCCAGAAAAAATGCCTGGGCAAGATGGACGATATTTCCAAGAACAGCGGAAAAACGGTGCTGTTCGTTAGCCATAATATGGGTGCATTGTCCTCTCTGTGCAACCGAGGCGTGGTCTTGAAGGACGGAGGGATGTATTTTAATGGTACCGCTGAGGAGAGTATTGCCTCATATCTGTCATTGTTGCAGGGCTGCGGGGCTGACAAGGACCTGTCAAAGGTTAAAAGACCGGTCATATACAGTGACGATGCCCGGATAGTCGGTTTTGATCTGCGTAACGAGACAACAGAAAAGGGCGTGCTGAACGGTGACAGACCGTGCAGAGCGGAGATACTGTTCGAAGTTCTCAAGGACGATATCAGTGTCGGGGCTGAATTCCTGATATCTGACGGGATCCAGAGGATGTGTTTGTTCCATTCGGATATTAATGACGGGCTGGTTCCGGTATTTAAAAAAGGCCTGCATAAACTGGTGTGCCATATTGACAGCCTGCCGCTCTACTCGGGAACATATTACGTGTCGGTCACTCTATCCAGACCGGGCATCCCGATAGACCATATCGACAATGCCGTTTCCGTGGATGTTATGCTGCCTCATCGAGAAACGAGTATGTATGATCTGAAAAAGGTGCCGGGCTCAGCCAATTTTTATATAAAACACCGATGGGGTGTGGAATAGTGCGGATATCTGAGCTGCTCCTTAAATACATGACCGATAAGAACCTGGGAGCCGTCGAGCCCGGCAGAGGGCATTTGTACGGAACTGCTTACGATGAGATACTGTCCGGTTTTGACAGGGATGCGCGCCTGCATCTGCTTGAGATCGGAGTGCAGAAAGGCGGGAGCCTGCTTGCCTGGAAGGAGTATTTCGTCAACGCCGAGGTGTCCGGTGTGGATATAGTGGATGTCAGGGCAAAGGAGTACGTTTCAGACAAGGTCACTTTTGTTCTTTCCGATATCAAACATCCCCGTCTCAAGGAAAGGTTCCAGGAAAAAGGGCTGGACATAATAATAGATGACGGGAGCCATTATATAGAGGACGTGCTGTTCGTGGTCACAAACTATCTCGATGTGCTAAGTACAGGAGGGGTGCTGGTCGTGGAGGATGTCCAGCTTCCGGCCATATGGGGCCTGCATATCCTGAAACAACTGATAGCCAGCAAAGGCGGCTGTTTTGAACTGTCGTACAAGGATATGAGGAGAAAGGGGCTTTTTGACGATTTTCTGTTCGTCATACGCAAAAGAAACGCGGGCATTTTCGGGCGGTCCTTTTTGTTGTTGAAGAATATCGGCCTGGTGTTTGTTCTGTCCGCAAAAGACCTTCTCTTTCCGCGAGCCCATAAGAGCGTAGCGGAACGCGGCATAGTTGTTAAAAAGATAGGCGGATTTTTTGGAGTCAAATAATGCTTGAGCTTTCAAACGTTACATTGGTCACGATGACCTCGACCGGAATATATTCCGCGTTAAAGGCGTTGTTGTACAGTTCAAGGGGAATAAAGTTCGCAAGAGTGCTGTTCATTTCGCATAAAAAACCGTTGTTTTTGCCGGGTAAAGTTGATTTCCAAAGCACCTCGCCCATAAGAGGGCTTGATGAATATTCTTACAGGACGATCTTTGAACTCCCCAAATACATAGATACGGAGTTCGCGATGCTGATCCATGCGGACGGATTTGTCGTGAATCCGGCTTCATGGAGAGCTGAATTCCTGGACTATGACTATATCGGGGCGCCTTTTGCTTTGCCAAAAGACGATTTTTCTTATAGGGATGCTTTTGGGAATATTGTTCGGGTGGGCAACGGCGGGGTGTCGCTAAGGAGCAAGAGGCTCATGGGCCTTGCTGTCAAGCTGGAGCTGCCCTGGGAGCCCTTTCACGGCCATTTCAACGAGGACGGCTTCATTTGCTGCAAGAACAGGCATGTTTATGAGAATAACGGGATGAAATTTGCGCCGCTTGAGGTGGCGAAGTATTTTTCACATGAAAGAATGATCCCGGAGATAGAAGGGGTCAGGCCGTTCGCTTTTCATAAATGGGACGGCTCCAACCGCGGGTATCCAAAGTTCAATAACCTGCCCCTGCTTTTCGGCGGAGCGCGCGGATGATATACGATTGCTTTCAGTTCTTCAATGAGCTTGACCTTCTGGCGCTCAGATTGAACGTGCTGGATCCGGTCGTTGACCGGTTTGTGATCAGCGAATCCACAGTGACGTTTTCCGGGCGCCCAAAACCTCTGTACTATGCCGAGAACAAGGCCCTTTTTAAGAAGTTCGAGAACAAGATAATACATAATGTGGTCGCCGACACGCCCGACACAGATCCTTTTTCGAGGGACAGCTACCAGAAAAATGCAGTGGCCGGAGGGCTCAAGGACTGCGTTTCGGGAGATGTCATAATATTCAGCGATCTTGACGAGATACCGGATCCCGAAAAGATAAAAGCATCTCTGGCACGATTTGACAGCGGCAAAATATATCATTTTGCTCAGAGATTGTTCTATTTTTACCTCAATCTGGAAGAAGTGTCCGGCAGCCTTCTGTCCTTTACAGGGGAATTTGATGGTGTCCGGCGGAAAAAATGGCTCGGCTCTAAGATGTTCGATTATTCCATGTTAAAGAGCCGTACGATAGAGTCGACCCGCTTTCCGGAGGCGAAAGCTGTCGGGGCAAGAGTGGATGACGGAGGATGGCATTTTAGTTATGTGGGCGGAGACAGCAAGGACGCGGGTATCGCTGAAAGAGTGAGGAGCAAAATAATATCCGCCGCCCATCAGGAATATAACAATGAAAAGATCCTCAGCGCTGTCGACAGGCGGATCGCGGAAAAAAAGGATGTTTTCGGTAGAAGATCAAAATTTAAAGCTGTTCCCATAGATGAATCTTTCCCTAAATACCTGGCGGACAACCTGTCCGAATACCGGCATTTGATAATCCCGGACAAGAAATGAAAGACGCTAAGAACTATGATCAGGTTTATAAGGGGCATATTAGGGCGGTTCTTTAGGGTGTTGGCAGTGAAAAAGGCCGCCAACCGCTTATCAAAGTCTTGGGTCCATACCGCATCAAAACAACGCGGCTCAAAAAAAGTCGTCATCTGGGGGCACAAGCTCCACACCCATACTCATTCATATATCCACAGCTCCTATTTCAGGGCCTTTGGGGCTCTTGGATATGATACATACTGGTTCGATGACCGTGATGATATTTCAGGGTTTGATTTTCGTGATTGTATCTTTTTGACCGAAGCCCAGGTTGACGGTAAGATCCCTCTGGACAGTTCCTCTTTTTATGTGCTTCATCACTGCGATACCGGCAAATATAGCGAAGCCGGGTGCAGGCATATCAATCTTTGCAATTATGTGCATGACTGCCGCCTTGGCAGGTCGTTCAACTATGCCGGGGCGCCGCTCAAGGAAATGACCTATTATTCGTACTACGATGAAAAGAACCGGGCCCTGTATCAGCCATGGGGAACCGACCTTCTTCCGTCGGAAATACCCGGATCCCCGCTGGTTTACGATGAAAAAAGAAAGAATATCTATTATATTGGGACCAAAACTCCCGAGAACGCGCTTCTTATAGAGGAATTCGCAAAGGCATGCGCGGATAACCGGAAAAAATTAGAGCTAAAAAAGTTCGTTTCCGACAGGGAAGGCCGGAACCTGATAGAAAGATCATATATATATCCGGACATCAGGGACGCCCATCACGTGGCAGTCGGATATATGCCATGCAGGATCTTTAAGAATATAAGTTACGGAGCGGTCCCGGCTACCAACTCTGTCTTTGTGAGGGATTTTTTTCCGGGCGCAGTCCTGCCTTATTCGGCTGACGCTTACGGACTATTCAGGGCCAACGAGGCGTATGTGTCCGATGCCGCCAATCTGGGATCTGCCAGATGGCTGATGGAAGAGGTCAGAGCCCATCATACTTATATAACGCGGGCCGGGACCATATTGTATATAATGGGGGCATTATGATAGGTACCGAGTTCTTCAGGGGGCAGGGTTTTGGCAACCAGCTTTTTTGTTATGTTACGGCAAGATGCGTTGCCGAGGACGGCGGCCATGTATTTGCGACCGCCGGACAGGAGCATTTCGGCGCGCCCAGGTGGAACAAAAAAGGCGCGTATTTTATGGAAATTGATCTTGGTGCATGCGCAAAAAAAGCAGATTTTTCCGCTGTGTACGAGGAAGCGCAGGAACGCCTGTTTTTGGAAACCTCCGAACACGACAAGATGCATGGCTGCGATGTGAGGGGATATGATGAGAATCTGCCGCGCATTCCCGACGGCACGCTGATTCTGGGGAATATGCAGTCCGAACGCTATTTTGCCCACCGCAGGGGAGATATCAAAGAGTGGCTTAAGGTCAGGCCGGAGTATGATTCTATGGAGCTTAGCTCGGATGATCTATGTGTGATAAATATGAGAGGCGGTGAATATGCCGGTCTAAAGGAATTATTCCTGGAAAGGGATTATTGGTTGAAAGGCATGGATAACATGAAGAAGATAAATCCCGGCATGCGTTTTGTCGTGGTCACCGATGATCTCAAGACCGCCAGGAAGGTTTTGCCGGAGATTCCCGCGCGCCACGGCGACCTTGCGGCGGATTATGTTTCGATCAAGAACGCGCGGTACCTGCTGCTTTCAAACTCTTCATTCGCGTTCTTTCCGGCCTTTACGAGCGATACGGTAAAATATATTATCGCGCCCAAATACTG
>CAZRTO010000023.1:0-19722 GCA_964603025.1 uncultured bacterium
CGTCGAAGAGCCCCGCTTTAATCAGGATCTCTTTGCTTAGAGAACAGTTCCATGTTGTAAAGTATCCGAAGGAAAAGTCGCTGTAGCCGCCGGTGTAGCCCTTGTGTTTTTTCCCGAGATCGTCCATGCTGGACGTATTGATCACGCGGCCCTGGACGATGATATCTGATCGGGGCGAGCGGCCGGGGCTTGGTTGGGGCGTGCGGCCGCACGCCTTTACTGTCTCTTTATGATACCTCATATGCTCTTCTATCAGCCGCCTGTCCGCAATAACGTCATTGTTCATAAGAAGTATATAGGCCCCTTTTGCGGCTTTGATGCCAAGGTTGTTGGCCGCGGCGGGGCCTTTTTTGGAGGGATCTTGGCGGAGATAGGAGATCTCGGGGAGAGGCGAGCAGCCGCTCGCCTTTACAAAATCATCCACGGCCCCCTTGATATCTTCCGTAGAGCCGTCGTCGACGACGATGATCTCATACTTGTTTTTGGGGTAGGTCTGGTCGATAAGACTCTCAAGAGTCCTTAAAAGTATGTCTTTTCTGTTATAGGTGGGGATAACTACGCTGATGTCTATCATTGCAATGGTATAATTGTAGCATGAAGATTTTGGAAGTCAGAAGTTTGGCTATAGAGGACGTGAAGGTCATAAAATACGCCCGTTTTTCAGACCACCGCGGATATTTTACCGAAACTTACAGAAAGAGCGATTTTGAGAAGCTCGATATTTTTAAGGGCGTGGAGTTCATCCAGAGCAACGAAAGCTATTCTAAAAAGGGCGTCATCCGAGGCCTTCATTTCCAGTGGAACCCGTATATGGGCAAGCTTATCAGGACTCTTCACGGAAGGATGATAGACCTGGTGATGGACATTCGCAAGGGTTCCAAGACATTCGGCAAGATCATTGCGTACGACATGCCTGCGGATACGGAAAGCAGTTTTGGAGAATGGATATGGGTGCCCGTGGGATTTGCTCACGGCAATGTTTTTCCTGAAGACAGCCAGATAGAATACAGCTGTTCCGGAGACTGGAACCCCAAATGCGAGGCCGGTATATCGCCGTTGTCCAAGGATATAGACTGGTCTCTCTGTGACCCGGATCTCAAAGCGATATTTGACGAAGCTTCCAAAGGGACGTTGATCACGGACAAAGACAGGGACGGCTTTACACTTACCGGATGGGCCGAGAACAAAGACAGCGATAATTTTGTCTTGGGGAAATTATGACGGAAAAAGGCAATATCCTCGTTACCGGCGGCAAAGGACTTTTGGCAAGCCATCTGAAAGCCCATTTTCCGGACGGGATATTTGTGGATGTCGAAGAATTTGATATCACGAACTATGGCCAAATGGAAAAATTCATTTCTTCCGCCAAGGTGCGCACTATCATCCATTGCGCTGCTTATACGTTCGTTCCGCGGGCCGAGCAGAATCCTGACAAGCTTATAGACATAAATATCATAGGCACTTCAAATGTCGTAAAGCTTTGCGTTAAGCACGGCATAAAGCTGGTCTATATATCTACCGACTACGTCTTCGACGGAAAAAGGGGGATGTATAAAGAAGACGACCCGGTTTTCCCGGTTAATAAATACGCCTGGTCCAAGCTGGGCGGGGAGTGCGCGGTGCGGCTGTATGAGAACAGCCTGATAATCAGGACCACTTTCGGGCCGGATGTTTTTCCTTATGAGGCGGCTTTTACCGACCAGTGGACATCGCGCGAGGGCGTGACGGTCATGGCCAAAAAGATCGCCGATCTCATAAAAAAGGACGTAAAGGGCGTTTTTCATGTCGGCGGCAAGCGCAAGACCGTGTACGAATACGCAAAAGCGCTTGATCCGTCAAAGGGAATAGGGAAGAGGTCGATAAAGGAATTGGATGTAATTCTCCCTACGGATACATCGCTGGATACTGGGAAGTATGACGAGCTGTTTTAATACTCCGTGAAAGAGTTATTGATGAAAGTATCCGTAATTCTGTCCACATTCAACAGGGGAGACCTTCTCCAAAGATCCCTGTTTTCATATTCAAACCAAACACTGTCAAAGGATGAATACGAGATTATTGTTATCGACGACCAAAGCACGGATGATACCGATCGAATAGTTCTCGACCAAAAGAAAGAATTGAACCTGATATATATAAAGATCAAGGGGGTTAAGACCGGATTCAGGTCACAATCAGCCGGATGGAATATAGGCCTAAAACACGCGATAGGGGACATCTGTTTCTTTTCGCACCCCGAGATGATCATGCCGTTCTCCGCGCTGGAAGAAATGCACCTGCCTCATCTCAAATATCCAAAGCCGACCTTTTTGACCATGAAGCCTTATGTGCTGTCCGCGGCCGCGCAGGCCAAGATCGATTCCGTCGACTGGAAAAGCGACCCGGGTAATATAAGGAAAATACCGGAGTTTGCCGACAGCTGGGAAGACGGGGGCAAAACCTATACCAATCTTTATATGGAAAAACTGGACAAATGGGAATCCAATACAACCTTCAGCATGAAACGATTGGATATTCTGGGGATAGGGGGCTTTGATGAGTTTGATTGTTGGGGGCCCGACGATCCCAGCTTGAGGGACAGGCGCAAGATCTTGGGCATTCCTACTGTCATTTCACCGCTGATGAGCTATCATCAAAATCATGATAGTATATCAGGGCATCAGAGAAAAACCGATTATAAGTGCAAAAAATATTTTTTTCCTTCATCAGCCAAGCTTCGCATGAAGGATCATGCCGGCGAATATGATATAAAGTATTCTTATCGGCAGACATAACAGATCAAATCCATATAATGAAATCTATGTCGATCATTCACAAGGTTGGAGCAGGCAATTCAATTCCGTGAGATGAAGCTCTTTTTCGTGAGATCTTTCCATAAAGCTTGTGCACGTCACCCCACACTTTCAATAGCTGCCCCCGAAACATCATGCTAAAGAAAACCCCTGCTTCAAAGACCGCAATGCTGAAGAAGTGCCTGATGATCCATTTGCGGCTGTCGTTCTTTATGATCGTCAAATATCTGTTCCTGTAATTATAGAATTCCCAGATCCTACTGGATTTTTTCATTGTTGCGCTTCTGACATGCCAGGCTACGGCTTTAGGGTTGTAAAGCGCTGCCCAGCCCTTGTTCCTCGCGCGCCAGTCTATGTCGACGTCGTCGTATCCCATGAAGAAATCTTCGTCAAGGTATTCATCGTAGTATTTTATGCTTTCGAGCATTTTTTTCCTGTAGAAGGCCGCCGCGCCCGAGACCCCGAAAACACGTTTCGTTTCTTCGAATTGACCGCTGTCGATCTTGCCGGACCCGATGTTTTTAACATACCTGTTCCTGCCCATTGAGTGGCCAAGAGAATCTACTATATTGGTTTTGGTCCCTTCGATGAGTTTTAATAATTTCGGTGAAAAAGAGCCTGATGACGGATCGCTTTCGGCACAGCTCAGCATGGAGGCGAGAAAATACTTGTCAAGTACAATGTCTGGATTTAGCGTCAGTATGTATTTGCCGTTCGCCTGTTTTATACCTAAGTTCTGGGCCTTGCAATAGCCGACATTGGTTTTATTTCTTATAAGTCTGAATTCGGGGTATTTTTTGTCTATCAGCTTGACTGTTCCATCAATTGAGGCATTATCTATTATTATCGTTTCAAAGTCTTTGCAGGTTTGTTCCTTAAGCGAAGCAAGGCATCCGCCTATGAGATCTCCGCTGTTGTAAGTAACACATACAACTGTTATTTCAGGCATGTTGGCTTAGCAATTCTTTTAACGCTTTTTCAGCGGTATCATATAGAGGGTTTATCCCGAACGTAGCCGGATTGGTCGCATTATAAGTCGTATTCCTGTTATCAATGCAGTAATTGTCCCATGCCGACAGCTTTTTTCCTATAAGAGCAGAGGTTTTTCTGATGAATTCTACAGGGACCCTTATCTTGAACCGGCTGTCTGCTGTCCCTGTTTCTTTGCATACGGCTTTTATGAAATCATCCGCTGTCAGAGGGGCATTGCCCAGCACGAATTCTCCGCTTTTTATATCACTGTTCAATATATGGGCTGCGGTAACGGCTATGTCCCTGGAGTGCATGAAATGGAACGTTATATCTATACTGAAAAGTTTAATGAGGCGGAGCCATTTCGCGGCCTGTTTTATGGCCAACGTAGCGTGCGAATAGGGATGTTGTTCATCCCCGCCCAGAACCCAGGTAGGGTAGAGAACCACGGTCTTTAAATAATGCGGCATTTGGACCAGTTTTTCATGCATTTTGTATTTTCCGCGGATGTACGGGGTCCCGCATCTCAGAGCCTCTTTTTCCGGTATGTTGCCTTTTCCGAGTATGCTTGCCGTGGAAAAATATAATATTTTTTCGATCTTATCCGGATCTATGCAGTTGAAAAGATCGAGGGTCTCCTGATAATTGCCTTCTTCGCCGCCCCAGTCCGCCAAAAGATGGATTACATAATCCGATCCTTTAATGATATCCGCGTATTTTTTTATGTTCTTGAACTCGTCCTTGATGATGGAGATCCCCGATGTGTCGTATTTTACTTTTTCTGGGCTTCTTATAAGGAAAGTAAGCTCAAGATCGTCCCTTTTTTTGAGTTCGTCGTATATGTAATGTCCGACACAGCCGCCCATGCCGGTAGCAAAGAGTTTTTTCTTCACTTAAGCATCCTTTCGAACTTATCAGTCCACTCTTTGGCTATTATATCCCAGGTGTAATTTTCTTTGATGAACTTTTCGGCGGCCGGCCTCATTGCGGCAAGCCGTTCAGGGTCTTTTAGGAGCTTTACCGTTTTTTCAACAAAGCGCGACTTAAAATTTTCACTGTACGGCTCTCCGTCGACCAGAACCCCTGTTATGCCGTCCTGAATGCTTTCGGGCAGCGCGCCCCGTTTTGCCGCGATCACAGGACACCCCGCGGCCTGCGCCTCAAGCGCTGCTATGCAGGAGGTTTCAGCGAAAAAACCGGCCCTTGGCACGGGATGGCTCGGATAAAGCATCAGGCTCGACCTGCGCAGTTCTTGCGCCAGTTCGGAGTGTTTTTTTGTGCCTTCTCTGATCACGCCGGGCTGATTGGTCTTGTCGTATAGGTCCTGCGCGAGTTTTTTGTCTTCGTCTTTAAGCATCCCGAGGTCCCAGCCGCAGTAGACATGCAGAGTCGCTTCCGGGACGCGTTTTTTTCTTTCCGGGAAGATCTCAAGAAGGATATCGAGACCGCGGGCAGGGACGCTGGTGTAAACGAGACGATAGGGATCGCGAGATGGATCGGCAGAGTTTTCAAAATACGGCCAATAGACCCCGTTCTTGGTCTCGTATATCTTTTTCCTGTTCACCCCGACCTTTTCGACGCAAATGTCTCCGAGCCATTTGCTTACAACGAACAGTTCATCGCAGAACCTGTTTATCAGCATTCCGGCGAATTTCAAAAAAGCGGCGCCGAGATATTTTCTTATATCGCTGTAATTCCAGACATTGGAGAAATCGTCATGGCCCCACCAGATGCGTTTCTTTGCCTTTATCGGGAACAGAAAGGCCGGAAGGTCCCTGAACGATATGAAAATATCGTAGGGCTCTTCCTTCGAATGTTTGACCAGGTCGGCCAGCGTCGTGAAAGGTCTGTAATCCACCCCAGCGTACATGCCGGCAGAGCTGCCGCAGTTGTTGTAGATAACGACCTTATGGCCTAGACGCGCCAGTTCCCTGCTCAGGTACAGCAAAGCGGACTCGCTTCCGCCGAGCGGTTTTTTGTCCGCGGTATCTCCGGAGAAGCCTGTTGTCATGCGGGCCAGCACGAGTATTTTCATTTTTTGGCGGTCCTGCGGTATATGTCCAGCGTTGACTCAGCCATCTTTCTCCTCGAAAAATAAGCAGCCCTTGCCGCGCTTTTTTTCTTCAGGTCCTTTCTTGTCCGGTCGTCCGAGAGCAACTGTCTCATCGCTCCGGCCAGCCTTTCAATATCTCGCGGGTCCGTAAGCAGTGCCGCGTCGCCGGCGATTTCGGGTATCGCCGAATTGGCGGAAGAGATCACCGCGGCTCCGCACGACATGGCTTCTAGCACCTGGAGGCCGGTCCCGTCATGAAGGCACGGAAAAAGGAACGCCACCGATTCGGACATAAGACAGGCGATATCCTCCTTGGGTATATAGCCGAGGCAATTCACATTATTCACTATATCGAATTTTTCGGCAAGTTTCTTTATGTCGGGTCCGTTCTTTGCCGTTTCTCCCGCGATCAGAATGTCCGGAGGGGACTCGTACCTCAGCATGGAATACGCCTCTAATAACCCCTGCGCGTTCTTCCTGTCGTCGATCGGGCCCAAGAAGAAGAAAAAAGGTCTTTTGGCCCTGTAGCGTGTTTTGACAAGGCTCGATCTGGCTGAGGCCTGGGGACGGAATTCATCTCCAGCCGCTTCATATACGACCTCGATCTTTTGATCGGGGATGCCGTAGGAATTTATCAGAGCGGCTTTAGTGTGTTGAGAGGACGCTATGACCTTATCGCACTCATTAAGGGAATGCCTGAGCCTGTGGACAGAGTCTTCCTGTGTAAGAGTTCTTATGGTCACCACTCGTGACAGGGCTTTTTCCGGGGGAGGGAAATAGGAGCCGGTGTCATGATAAATATCCACCTGTCCGACCGGCGGCAGCGGTATGCCGGGTCTTTTGTGCTTAAGATTATGCTGTCTGAAATCTATAAGGCCGCGTTTTAGCAGAGGGGCATCGCTGTACCAGACGTAAAAGACCGTTTCTTTTTCGATCTCGGTGAGGCTTTTTATCAGATTGTACGTGTAGCTTGATAGCCCGTTGTACCTGCCGAACAGGGAGCTGCCTTCGATCGCCGCCGAGAAGGATTTACTTCTCATCAGGAGCGTATCTTTCTTCGAGTATCGACACCAGTATTTCCGAGACGGCCGCCAGGAACCTGTCGGGCGTGAACATTTTTGAGTGTTGTATGCCCAGAGCCCTCATCTGGAGCCTCATATTGGGATGGTCTTTCGCGTCTTTCATGGCCCTGATGAACGAAGTCCTGTCCCCGCGGGAGACCAAGGCGGCGCTGTGACCGAGGATCTCAGAAAAAGCCTGTGTTTCGTAGGCGATTATCGGTATGCCGCAGGCAAGGGCTTTCAGCTCCTCTTCACATGAGGATTCATGGAGCGAGGCGCTCAAATATGCGCAGGACCCGTTAAGCACGAGGCATTGTTCCTCCGCAGAGAGCCCTTCCAGGAACACCAGCCGTCCGCTGGTGTCGCTCTTTTTGATCTCCGATCTGGTCTTTTCGTCAGCACAATGTATCGCGAGCAGGGCGTCATTTCTGGCGTGCAGGAAAGAGTTGAACAGCGTGAGAAGCTCTTTCAGATTGTGTCTGGATGAACGGCCCGCGCGGCAAAAGAAATACGGTCCGGACAGCCCCCTCCTGGCTTTTTCATATGAGATGCTAGATTCGGAGTATACCGGAACATATTCTTTTCCGACGGGGTAGGGCGCGACCGCAATCTTTTTGTTGGGGATCCCCAGCATTTTACTGATGACGCTTTTTGAACTTCGGGAGAACGTGACCACTCTGTTCGCTTTTTTTATCGCGGACAGGAGGAGCCTGTATTTGATCGAATTTTCCATGCCCTTAGGCTTTTCGTCATCGAACATGAGAGGATACAGGTCTTTTACCGTTACGGCCGTTTTGCAGGGCTGTCTTACCGGCAAGTCCGCTGACGGCGAGAAGAAGATATCGATGCCGCTTGCGGCTATGGCGAAAGGGAGAAATATCTCCGTGTATATCCAGGACCTTGTGTCAGCCCTTAATTTTTCGGCATTGAAGGCTGAAAGAGGCAGATACTGGATAGTATTGCCTCTTTTTGGATCAAATCCGAACATAAGCCTGTCGGCGGATAGCCCGTCGCTTGTCTTAAGCAGAGCAGCCGCTATCGCGTCGTCCCCGGCGCGTAAATAGTTATATCCGATCTTCATTCTTTATGAGCTCCGCGATCTTTTTTGATGCCCCCGGGCCGCCCATCCGCTCTTTTCCCGCGGCTCCCATTTCCCTCTTTTTGTCTTCCGACGACAGTATCTCCCAGACGGCCTCAGCGGTTCTTTTGGGGTCCCTTTGGGTCAGCGCCAGAGCTTTTCCCAAAAGCTGGGTCTGCCTCTTTGCGAATGAAGCCGTGTATTGCACACCCCGTCCGGGAAAGGATATAACGGGCTTGCCCAAACCGGCAGCTTGCTCGTTGCCCGTTCCGGACAGGCCGATAACAACGTCCGAAGAGTTAATTATGTCCCCGAACCTGTCGGTAAATACCGACAGATTTGTTCTTTTAGGAAAGTCCGCTGTGTCAGCAGAAGGGGAGACCGCGGCCAGGTAGACTGTTCTTTTGCCGCGGGAAGCTGCTATGAGGTCCAGCTCGTCCGCGGCGGACATGATGTCTTCCATGTTCAGCCGGGCGTCATCGCGCGTTCCGGGCAGTACTCCTATCTTATAAGCTCCCTTTTCTATGCCGAGATCCAAGTTGGTTGTTTCAAAGCAGTCCATCATCGGATTGCCGGCGTAAACACATTTTATTCCGCATTTGGACAGGGCATCAAAGGTCTTTCTGTCCCTCGGAAAACACAGCGAGCAGTACTTCTTGAGAAAGTATCTTTCCCACGGGGTATAGCTATAGTCGTAATGATAGGATTTCGCGCATCCAACAAAAAAGAATTTTGTTCCCGCCAGCATGGCGCCTATGATCGGCACGATATCCCCGACAGCGACGGTCAGGTCATAGTGTCCTTTGAGCGACCTCAGGATCCTTATGTGATCGAGCGAATTGCCTATAAGGCCGGAGAACACATCTTTGAGCAGACTGGTAAAACTCTGATACACAAAACCGCCGCTCGGCATTTTTTTTCTCGGGCCCAGCACCTTTACCGGCATCCGGTCAAAAACATCCCCGGCGCCGACCACCGGAAGGACGCTTATCTCCTCGCCCTCCAGCTCTTTCATTATCCTGGCAGCGATCATGTCTTCGCCGTGCCCGTTGGTTATGAACAGTATCTTCATTTTTTTAAAAAAGCAGCTGCATCTGGTCTGATCCGCTGCGGTTCCTGGCCTTGTCGCGGAACTGCATGTCATGCAGTTTTTTGTAAAGTCCGTTCTTTTCAAGCAACGACAGGTGAGTGCCTTCCTCTATTATGCGCCCGTCCTTGAGCACGATGATCTTTGAAGCGTTGTGCACGGTTGAGAGCCTGTGGGCTATGACGAATGTGGTGCGTCCTTTTATGAGCTTTTGCAAGGCATCCTGTATCAGCCTTTCAGACTCGGTATCCAGAGAGGAGGTCGCTTCGTCCAGAATAAGTATGGCGGGATCCCTCAACACAGCTCTGGCTATAGCGATCCTCTGTTTCTGTCCGCCAGAAAGCATCGCGCCCCGCTCTCCGACCTGAGTCTCGTATCCGGCGGGAAGCGCCGTGATAAAATCGTGCGCGTTGGAAGTTTTTGCGGCCGCTATGATCTCTTCATCCGAAGCGTCTATTCTCCCGTATCTTATGTTCTCTTTCACGGTCCCGCTGAAGAGCACGGTATCCTGAGGGACCATTCCTATCTGTTTTCTGAGACTGAGCAGTGTGACATCCCGAATATCCGTCCCGTCAACGGTTATGCGCCCGCTTTCCGCGTCGTAAAAACGCGGGATCAGGTTCACGAACGTTGTTTTTCCGGCCCCTGACGGGCCCACAATAGCGATTATCTGCCCCGGTTCGACCTTGAGCGATATGCCCTCCAGCACCCTGTTGCCGGGATCGTAGGAAAAACTGACGTCGGAAAATTCGACCAGCCCCTTTACGCAGGACAATGCGGCCGCGTCCGGTTTTTCCCTTACCGAAGGGGTTATATCAACGACCTCGAAAACCCTTTCGCATGATGCCAGTGCTTTTTGCACGGTGGTGTTTATCTTGGAGATCACGATTATGGGGTCTATGAGCAGGAACGCGCCCGCGAAGAACGCTATGAGGTCCGCAGGAGCGAGCCGTCCTGCTATGACTTCATAACAACCGAACCATATCACGACCACTATAGCCATGACCTGGAGAAAACCCATTATGGGCCTTTGCGTGGTATCTATCTGCGCCTCCTTCATAGACCACCCGAAACTGTGCTCGGCTTCGGTATTGAACCTTTTGATCTCGTGCGCTTCCATGGAAAAGGATTTTACTATCCTTGCTCCTGAGACCGTTTCCTGCAGCATTGCCGATATATCGGCTACCTTTTTTTGCGCGTTGCGGGCGATCTCTCTCATCTGCCTTCCGAACCTGTCGATCGTGTACACGAAAACAGGAGTGATGAGAAGGGCAACGACGGTCAGCCTCCAATTGAGATACAGAAGATAGCCCAGCACTCCGGCAAGCGTGAGCAGCTGAGGTATTATTTCGGTCGAGATCACCACGATCGCCAGCTGGATATTGGTGATATCGTTCATTGTCCGCGACATGATCTCCCCGGTCTTCCATTTGGCGTAAAAATCAAGCGACAGGTCCTGTAGATGTTTGAATATCTGGATACGCATGTCGGTCACGACCCTCTGCCCGATAAATGAGGCCAGATAGCCCTGTCCGTACTGGAACAAACCTTTTATGAAGAACAGTCCCAGTGTTACGCCTATGAGCATGTTTATCGAGGTGAAGTCCCTTGCACCGACGGCGGTGGACAGCCTGCTGACCAGAGGCATAACGGCTATATTGCACAGTGAAAAAAGCAGCATGCAAATAAGCGCCAATATGAGCTCTTTTTTATAGGGTTTTATATAATTTATGAGCCTGTAGAAAAGCTTCATCAGGGATAATTATAGCACTTTACCCCCACGCCAACCTTGGATAAAATTGGCATTGTAGAGATTGGATGTCGCCCGTGCGGGTGATTTGACCAAGCCGAAAATATAGAAGAAGGTTGGTGTGGGGGTGTTAAGTCAGTTCCGCTATCTCTTCGGCGATCCGATCAGCCGCGCCCGGAGAGCCCATTATCTTTTTGAGGGTCGCGCCGGTCTCGTTCAGTTTTTCCGGGTCAGCCATCATTTCAACGGCTTTTTCCGCTATGTCTTCGGCATCAAGCACCCCTCTCAGTTCCGGAACGACCATTGCGCCGGCTTTTCTGTTGGGCAGAGCGATGTATTTAACCGTTCTGTTGAGCACGGCAATGGCGGCTTTTTTGATGTGCCGGCCGATGAGGGGAGCGTTGCCGATGATACCGACGAGCCCGTCAAAGATATAGACCTCAGGTTTATTGAACGGTACCGCCACCAGCATGGGTTTCCCCATGGCGGCAGCTTCGGCCGTGTTAGTTCCTGGGATGGTAACGATCAGGTCCGCGTAAGCCATTGCTTCGTAGGGATTGTTGTCTATTATTAGCACTTCCGTTCCTTTTTCGGACAATATGTATCTCTTGCCGTTCCTGGCGATCAGGCGTCCCGGGACGCCTTCCCTGAGTTCTTTCTTGCCCATTTTTTTTCTGTCGAGCATGTCTTCGAGCATGACGGTACTGGCATACGGAGAGAGCCCAAATGCCAGGCGCAGGTCCTTGTTCTTGTGTATTATCAAGTCCGCGGCTTTTAAAAAGAACGGGGCCATGAATTTTATATGCGCTGGACGGCTTCCCGGCATGAACGTTATCGCAGGGGATCCGTTCGTGCGGTCCTGCGGTTCGTATCCTGCGGCGGCATCGATCATAAGGTCGCCGACTATCCTGACCTTTTCATGGGGGATCTTTTTCAGCGCTCTGTCCGCGGTCTTTTTGTCGGGAACCAGGAATTTGTTGTATTCTTTTGCCCATCCAAGCCTGTTCATGGTGTAGGCGCAGGCAGGGAATCCCAGTTTTTTTGAAAGCATAACGCCGTTCATCAGATCGCCTCCCATGAAAAGTACCGCACCTTTTTTTGAAAAAGCCAGCCCTTTGGGAGGTATGTCCCTGAACATCCATTTTTTGAACTCATGGGGAAAAACAACTTCATATATCTCGGGAAAGGATCTGGCCACCTCTATCTCCCGGCCGCTGGCGTACTGGCACGGGGTAATGACGAGTATTATCCTTGCTTCGGGTATGTGTAAAGATAAGGCCCTGACCGCCGGCCTTACCAGGGAATAAAGTTCTCCGGGGCTGTTGGAAGTGATCACTATGTCGAAAGATTCACGGTTCATCTGAATATCACCCCCGCGAGGAACGATCTTTTGAGCTCTATCGCTTTGTAAGGACACAATTCATGGCAGCAGAAGCACATTATGCATCTTTTCGGATCGATCCTGTAGGTTCTTCCTTTTATCATGCTTATGCATTTTGCAGGGCAGCTTTCCGCGCAGATGCCGCAGGCCCTGCATTTTTCTGCGTCTATTATAGGCAGTATTTTCACCATGTTCAACAAGGGCTTTGCCGCGGAGTAGACCGGCCCGGGTATCAGCTTTAGAAGAAGGCCCTGCGAAGAAGGTTTTTTAAATCCCAGGTTCCCTATATCCCGGAGCTTTACACCTTTCACCTCAATGCGTTCCAGGGACGCCTCGCCCATGCCGCGCCTGCCCGCCGCCGCGGTAGTCGGGACGTCCTCCGGTTTAAAACCGATCATCTTAGAGGCAACGGCGTCCAGCGCTACTCCGTCGCTTGAAGCCAGCAGAAGCCCGGTCTTTTTCGGGGTCCCCCCGGAAGGTCCGTTGCCTTCCATCGAAACTACGGCGTCCATTATGTTGAGCGCCGGTTTTGTTATCCCGTAAATGTCCGCTATCGTTCCCGCGAGATCGTCAGGGGAGGGTTTCAAAAAATGAAGCTTTGACTTGTTGAAGCCCGGTACCGCGCCGAACATATTCTTTACAGCGCCGGTATAGAGCATTAGCATATGGGTCTTTAATTTGGGCAGATTGATGACCACGTCGGCATCCAGTATTCCGGAGGATATTACGATCTCGGTCCTGCGTCCTCTCTCTCCGGAGGGTAAAGTTCTGGCCCCTTTGGCTTGAAGGCTGATTATCTCTATGCCGAGTTCGTCCGCGATCTTCCCGTACCCGCTGCGTCTTATGACATTCACGGGATCCGAAACCGCGCTGCCGGGATTGTCGCCTATGACGGGAGTTCCTCCGGCCCTGATCACCAGCTTTGCGACAGCCCTGGTCAGCTCCGGATGGGTTATTATGGCCTTTTCCGGATCGCTTTCCATCAGCGCGTTTATTTTCAGAAGTACCTTTTGGCCGGGTTTTACATATTTTTGCATCCCGCCGATATGAGAGAGAAGCTCTTCCGTCGAGCGGTCGAGTTCTTTTTCATCGTAAGACGAGCATCTGGCGATAGATACCGCTTGCATCAGTAGCCGAGGATCTTGACTATTTCGGAAAGATCGGACGAGGTTTCAATCGGTTTTGATCCGTTCTTTACCGCGGTATCGGGGTCTTTTAGCCCGTGTCCTGTGAGCACGCAGACCACGCTGCTGCCTTTGGGTATCTCTGTTCCGTATTTGAGCAGTCCTGCTATAGAAGCCGCCGAGGCCGGTTCGCAGAAAACGCCGTCCTGTGATGCGACGAGACCGTACGCTTTTAGTATCTCTTCGTCCGTTACCGCCCTTATCGATCCGCCAGAGCCCTGTGCTGCCTCAACGGCGGTTTTCCAGCTGGCAGGATTGCCGATCCTGATGGCTGTAGCTATGGTCTCCGGCTTTTCTATCGGATGTCCTTTTACTATAGGGGCGGAGCCTTCGGCCTGGAACCCCAGCATTTTGGGTAGTTTGGAGATCTTATTTTCTGTTTTGTACTCGTTAAAGCCCTTCCAGTAAGCGGTGATATTTCCCGCGTTGCCCACGGGAATACAGAGATAGTCAGGCGCGTCGCCCAAAACATCGCAGACCTCAAAGGCGGCTGTCTTTTGTCCTTCTATTCTGAAAGGGTTGACTGAATTCACCAGCTCGACCGGATATTTTTCGCAGAGCTCCCGGACCATTTCAAGCGCCTTATCAAAATTGCCGTCTATGGCGAACACTTTTGCCCCGTGCATTATTGCCTGGGCGAGCTTTCCCAGCGCGATCTTTCCGCCAGGAATTATGACTATGCAATCAAGCCCGGCTTTTGCCGAATAGGCGGCCGCAGAAGCGGAAGTATTGCCGGTGGACGCGCAGGCCACCGCTTTGAACCCTTTTTCCTTTGCCTTGCTTATGGCCATAGTCATGCCGCGGTCCTTGAAGGAACCGGTCGGGTTCATTCCGTCATATTTGAGAAGGACGTTAAGCCCCGTCATTTTGCTCAAAGCTTCCGCGCGCAAAAGGGGCGTGTTGCCCTCACAAAAACTCACTACGGGGGTCTTTTCGGTGACGGGAAGATATTTGCGGTAGCGGTCTATAAGGCCTTTGTATTCCATAGGAAAATGATACCACCTGGACAGGACGGGTGCAAATAGTTGCGGGGCTTATGACTTGTTAATGATCGATCTGCCGTCGTGGTGGCTTTCTATGATGATCTGTCCGGGAGCGTTTATGAACATGCAGCCTTCGCCCTTGTACATCTTTGCGTCAATGCCCCAGATGGTATTGTCGACGTTTATTATTCCTCTTGAAGACAGATGGCCGAAAACTATCATATTGACGCCCAAAGCCCTGAGCACCTCGCTGCTGGTGCCGTTATCGATCATTCTGGCAAGCCAGCTTCTCTGCCACATAAAGGAGTCATTACTGTTATTCAGGAAGTAAAAGACAGGATGGTCCATGTTCCTTGTAGAGAACGCTTCTTTTATATCGTGATCGGCTTTTTCCAGCGCGGCCATTCCTTCTTTTCCTTCGTAACGCAGATCAAGCCGTCCTTGTTCGTCCAGAGGGACCCCGGGATGTATGTAAAGAGCGCCGTGCTCGTCTATATGGAACAGTCTGAAAGTATCCGTCATCCACCGCGTGTATTTGTCCAGGGTCCTTTGTTCTTTCGGGTCTATTCCTGTTATTGCGGAAGCGATCCTTTTTAGTATAGGGACCCTGAACTCAGCCGTCACGGTATTGCCGCCGTTCTCAAGCCATGAGGCCAGAGCCCATTCGTCCTGGTACATGGCCTGGGCGAACAAAAGCTCATGGTTTCCCCAGAGCGGGATAAGTTTGCCGCTCTCATTCAGTGAGAGCGCCTTGTCCACGACAGCTCTGTTGTTATGTCCCCGGTCGATAAGGTCACCGAGTGACACTATATAGTCGCATTGTGTTACAAGCTTGTCGGCCCACTCTACCCATTTTCTGTTGCCGTGAGCATCGCCAAGAGCTCCGACCCTTGTTTGAGGCATATATCTCTGAGGAAATACCCGGTTTGTTATCGCGGCCCTGATCCCGTTGCTCATTTGTTCTCCTGATGTATTTTCGTCAAAACAAAGGGCAAATTTCATCGCGTAAGTGTTATAATTTCCTTGCGATGCGACTTAAGATAGCCGTTTTGATATCCGGCCGCGGATCTAATCTTCAGGCGATCATTGACTCGATAGGCTCAGGCGAGCTTCAGGCGGAGATCATCTGCGTGGTCTCCGATAAGCCTGATGCTGCAGGCCTAGACAGGGCCAGAAAACATGGAATACCGGCGGTCGTCGTGGATTACAAAAAAATAACAGATGATGATGTAAAGACGCGCGGCCGCGCGTCTTTACGGGACACATACGAATCAATATTGTTGGAAACGTTAAAACAATATGCCCCCGATATCATCTGTCTTGCCGGCTATATGAGGATAGTGGGCAAAGAAATCATCTCGGCTTTTAGGGGCAGGATGATCAATATCCATCCCGCGCTCCTTCCTTCCTTTCCAGGACTTAACGCGCAGAAACAGGCGCTTGACCACGGGGTAAAGGTATCGGGTTGCACTGTTCATTTTGTCGATGAAGGATGCGATACCGGACCGATAATCCTGCAAAAATCCGTTCCCGTAACGGAGGATGACACCGAAGGGACGCTTTCGGCCCGCATACTTGAACAGGAGCATAAAGCATATCCTGAGGCTATAAGACTGATCGCCGAAGGACGCTTGAGGATAGAAGGAAGAAAAACCAGAATATCAAAGGAAGGGAAGTAGGGGATGAAGAAGCAGCGGTATGCGGTGATAAGCGTTTCCGACAAGAAAGGGATAAAGCAGTTCGCCAAAGGTCTGGTAAAACACGGCTTTAAGATGATCGCCAGCGGCGGGACAGCCAAGGAACTGAAGAGTGCCGGGATCAAGGTGATAGAGGTCTCAAAAATAACAAAATTCCCGGAGATGCTTGACGGCAGGGTCAAAACACTGCACCCAAAGATACACGGCGGCCTTTTGGCAAGGCGCGAAAAGCCCGAACATATGAAGATGCTGGCAAAATACGGCATCCCGCAGATCGATATTGTTGTCATCAACCTATACCCGTTCGAAAAAGTCATCTCGAAAAAAGACTTTACACACGAGGAAGCCATAGAGAACATCGATATCGGGGGGCCTTCAATAGTAAGGGCCGCCGCGAAAAATTATGAGCATGTTGCCGTTGTCACCGATCCGGCCTCATATCCGGAGATACTGAAGGAGCTGAAAGAAAGCGGCGGCCAGATAAGCCTTGACACTAAGACCAGGCTCCAGAGAAAAGCCTTTGAACTTACCGCCAGGTACGATGCCGCTATTTCCGCCTATCTTCTGGGTTCGCAGGACTCGGACCTTTTCCCTAAGAGGCTGGATATGCGCCTGGACAAGATTCAGGACCTGCGCTACGGAGAAAACCCTCATCAGCAGGCCGCTTTTTACAGGGCGGAAGGAGGAGGGGTGTCGTCCGCCGAGCAGCTGCACGGCAAAGAACTGTCCTATAACAACATACTAGACATGGAAGCGGCTTTCTCGATAGTCTCGTACTTTGTGAACACGTCAGTTGCCATAGTCAAGCACAACAATCCATGCGGGGTGGCTACCGGCAAGAACGTCAAGGATGCCTACCTCAAGGCTTACGAGTGCGACAAGGTGTCCGCTTTCGGCGGAATAGTAGCCTCTAACCGTCCGGTCGACGAAGAAGCCGCCAGGGAAATATCCAAGCTGTTCGTGGAGGTCGTGATCGCTCCTGATTTTTCCGCGGGAGCGCTGGATGAGTTCAAAAAGAAAAAGAACCTGCGTGTCATCAGATGCGGACTGATCAACTTTGCGAACAGTGCCCGGAAATTTGAGTTCAAAAAGGTCTCCGGCGGGATGCTGCTTCAGCAGCTTGATGTTGCCGAGCTGAATATGTCCGATCTTAAAGTAGTGACCAGGCGGCAGCCCGCGCTCGAGGAGCTCGAAGACATGTTCTTTGCCTGGGGCGTCTGCAAGTTCGTCAAGTCTAACGCGATCGTTTTGGTCAAGAACGGAGCGACCGTCGGGATAGGCGCCGGCCAGATGAACAGGGTGGGGTCGGCTGGGATCGCCCTGAGGCAGGCGGGGGCCAAAGCCAAGAAAGCAATAATGGCCTCGGACGGATACTTTCCGTTCGCCGATTCGATCGATCTCGCGCGCAAGCACGGGATCTCGGCCGTCATACAGCCGGGAGGCTCTATCAGGGACGAAGAGGTCATAAAAGCGGCGAATAAATACCGCATGACGATGGCGTTCACGGGGCGGAGGCATTTCAGGCACTGAGGAAAGAATGAAGTTTGACGGATGATGGATGAAGCTTTGCAAAGGAATTCTTGTGAATTAATGTGGTCAATAATCAATACGTTCTCCAGTCTTCATGCTTCATCCGTCATTCGAAAATTAGCAGGAGGTAAACCATGAAAATACTGGCAGTTTCCCTGTTGATGGTCCTGTTCACGGCTTCGGCGGCTTTTGCTCAGATGCCGTCCATCTATTCCACTGCCAACTTCAGCAACGGGATCTCTCTTGGCTTCTTGAATACCGGCACGACAAATACCGGACTTGCCAGCTGGAATCCGGATCTCGGTCTGGGTGCTTTTAAGCTGGGCTTGGGCGTGAACATACCGTTCAACGATCCGTCCGGTAGGGTCGTGGACAGGGTTGTGGTCCGATATGCCCAATATGATTCCCAGAAATGGGGGTTCAGGTACGGAGTTATCAGCAATTATACGCTGGGATACGGCCTTCTGGTGGATAATTACACTTCGGCACAGACAGGGATAGTCCAGTCCAATAACCAATCCGGTCTAAGAGTTTACTTTAACCAGGGCATTTACGGAGCGGAAGCTCTCGGCACCTGGTCAAAGTTCTATGCCGTAAGACTCAGCGAAGAGATAACGCCGCGACTTACACTGGGGCAGTATTACGCAGCCGACAGCGACGGGATCGATTTTAAAAGGCCCGACGGGACTCAGGTCGTTTATCCTTCGCAATCCGGGTTAGGCCTGGACGCGGGATATTCGGTCTGGAGCGGCGGAACGATATTCGCGGAATACGCTAAGATGATGAACCACGGAGCCGGCATATCCGCAGGCTTTAACCAGGACCTGGATATTTTTATCGGTAGGGCTAATCTGAGGGCCGAGCGAAGGTTCATCGACAAGAATTTCATCCCGGGATATTTCAACGAGAACTACGAAACAAATCCCATAGATATCGCGTCATACGAAGCCGCGTCTTCCAGGAAAGACGGCTACAGGCTATCCGCCGGAGCGACCGTGCTTTCCAAAGGGAACATTTGGGCGGTCCTTGAGGGATATGAGGGCAGCAATACCACACTAAAAGCCTATGCTTCCGCGATACTTTCAGAGAATTATTACGGGGAAGTGCAGTATACCCAGTCTGATTTCAAGGATGCCCGCAGCCTCAACCTGGAAGAAGGCGCCGTCATAACGGGCAAGCTCGGCTACAAGGTCAATCCGTTCACTACCGTCATAGCCAACTACAAGCAGTATTACGATCCTTCCGCCGGCAGGGTAGTATACACACAGTGGTATGAGATGAGCTTGAACATTTAGCTCAAGGTCTGTTTTTGTTCTCGCTCAATACCAAACGGGCTCATCTGGATCTGATGGTCAAGAGATCTCAGCCCTGATGCCCGACTGCTGGAACGGCGCCATATAGTTTGTCCCGAAAAGGTCCGCCTGTATCCCAAACTGGAACAGCGTGTGTGTGACGGCCTCGTTGCCTGATGATACAGAGAAAGTCTCCCATGCATCAACTTTGTTGGCGGGCCCTGCAAATAATTGTGCTTCGCGAAGCTGCGATGACGGCATCAGAACATTTATGATGCCTCTCTGGGTGGCTGCTCTGGGCCGCAGACAACATGAAACAAAATCACCGGCTATATCAAAATTAAGACCGTTCATCGTGAAAAAATTCCCGAGATGCTGAGCTATTCCGTCATGCCATTGTATCCCTGCGGACAGTCCGTTGTTGTAGAGGCCTGAAAGAACGGAGGATAACTCTTCATTTTTCATAGCAGGAGGTATTAAGGTGATTTCCGGATAGCAACCGGGATCTCTTATAGGCACGGCTACAGCGACAAAATCCCTGGAAATTGTCGAAGCCGAGGATCTTATAATATTTCTCATCATCAGATTTCCCGCTATACCGTGCCCGGCAGGTATGACACCGATCCTGCTAAATTTCAAATTATTCATATGTTTACCTCCTGTTGGGATATCGGTTGAATTCCGGGGAAATTTCAAGGAATATCTTGACAAGCATTATCGTAAAAAGCGAGCTTTAGAAAAGATGCGTTAGGTTATATGTTCCTGAGGATCTTGTTCTTTCTGCCGGTCGCATCGATAACTTTGGACGCTTTTCCTATTTTGCACCGGCCGCCGTCTATGACGAGAGCAACGCCGCTTTTAA
>CAZRTO010000024.1:0-19144 GCA_964603025.1 uncultured bacterium
CACAGCTGGGGTTGCCCGATATGAAACTGCCCATACAGTACGCGCTGGGCTGGCCAGGGCGGCCCTTTCAGCGATGCAGCATCTCAAGGATCCCGCCGACGAATCGGCTTTCAGGGGCGTTACGCTCAGGGCAAAATTTTCAGGAGAAGAAAAAAATGCTTAATCTCTCTTCGATGAGACCAGCGCCAGGGTCTCGCAAAAAAAAGAAAAAAGTCGCCAGAGGGACCTCTTCGGGCCACGGCAAGACCGCCTGCCGCGGACATAAAGGCCAGCGCAGCAGGTCCGGCGGGACAAAAGGCATAAGGTTCGAAGGAGGACAGACCCCTCTTTACCGCAGGCTTCCCAAGATAGGTTCTTTTAAGAACTATCCTTTCAGGCAGGAGTACAACATAGTGAACGTTTCCGATCTCAATGTTTTTGATGACGGGTCAAGCGTTACCCGCGAAGAGCTCGTCCAAAAATTCTTCTCTTCATCCAAAAAGAGAACGCTGCTTCCGATAAAGGTGCTTGGCGGAGGGGATCTGAGCAAATCACTTAAAGTTGAGGCGGATAAATTCAGCAAGTCCGCGGTTCAAAAGATCGAGCTTGCCAAGGGGAGCGTTCTGTCAAGATGATCAATTCTCTTTCGGGGCTTTTCAACATAGAAGACCTTCGCAAAAAGATAATGTTCACGCTGGGAATGATAATCATATTCCGTTTGGGCGCGCATATATCGGTCGGGGGGATAGATCTTGCCAGGCTCAATGCCCTGATAGGGCAGGGCAATCTGGTGGGTTTTTTAGACCTGTTCACAGGGGGGGCTTTGGTAAAATTCTCCATATTCGCTATGGGGATAGTCCCCTATATCAATTCCTCAATAGTTATGCAGCTTCTTACGGCGGTCATACCGCAGCTGGAAGAACTGAAAAAAGAGGGCGAATCCGGCCGCAAGCAGATCTCACAGTATACAAGATATCTGGCTATAGGCTTTGCCGTGTTCCAGTCCACGGGCATGGCTTTTTGGCTCAAGGACGTTATGCTGCCAGGATATAACTTCACGTTCTTTCTACTATCTACGGTTGTTTCCCTTACCGCGGGCACGGCTTTTGTCATGTGGATAGCTGAGCTCATAACGGAGCGTGGGATCGGCAACGGGGCTTCTCTCATAATCTTTTTCGGGATAGTTTCCCGGCTGCCGTCCTATATAGGCCAAACTATGACGGTATTGAAGGGAGGCGGCAGCGTGGTCGGGCTTATGGTTATGCTGGCCGTTTTTCTTGTGATGATAGTATCAATAATAATAGTTCAGGAAGGACAGCGCAGGGTCCAGGTGCAATACGCAAAAAGGATCGTCGGTAGAAAGGTCTACGGCGGACAGAGCACTTATATACCTATCAGATTGAATCAGGGCGGGGTGATCCCCATAATATTTGCGTCCTCGTTCCTGCTTTTTCCGGCGACCATAGCGCAGTTCATACCAAATGGTTTTTTCAGGGCCGTTGCCGCTTTGCTCTCTCCGACCGGGTCCCTTTACGTATTTCTTTATTTTGGCCTTATATTCTTCTTTTCGTACTTTTACACCGCTATATCCTTCAATCCGAAGGAGCTGGCTGACAACATAAAGAAATATGGCGGTTTTATAACCGGGATAAGGCCCGGCAAGCCGACCGCGGACCATCTTGAATACATAGTGACAAGGCTCACTCTGGTCGGCGCCACATTCCTTGCTCTGATAGCTATAGTCCCTAGCATAGTTGAGAGCTTGACCAGGATCACCACTTTTCAGGGATTGGGAGGAACGGCCCTCCTGATAATAGTAGGTGTCGCTCTGGATCTGGTAAGGCAGATACAGGCGCATCTGGTGAGCAGACAATACGAAAGGTTGCTGGTCTGATGAATCTGATATTTTTGGGCCCTCCGGGAAGCGGAAAAGGCACTCAGGCGGCGATGCTTGCCGGAGAGTTGGGACTTTCCCATATATCCATGGGGGATATCCTCAGACAGGAGATCAAGCAGGAGACCGAAATAGGCAAGGAAGCGGCTTCATATCTTAAGAACGGCGCTCTCGTGCCGGATGACGTAGTGAACAAGATCGCTTTGAAGGCGGTCGAAGGCGCTTCCGGTAACGGGTTCCTGCTTGATGGATACCCGAGGACAAGATATCAGGCTGAATTCCTGGCCGGGAAAACGGCGATCGACAAGGTGATCTATATAGACGTTCCTCAGACCGAAGTGGTCAAGAGACTTTCCGGGCGACTGGTATGCAGGAATTGCAGCGCGGTATACCATGTCAAGAGCAAGCCGCCCAAGACATCGGGATTGTGCGATGCCTGCGGCGGAGAGCTTTATGTAAGGAACGATGACAAGGAAGAGACGATAGTGAAAAGGTTCGAGGTCTATGAGAAAGAGACCGAACCTCTGGTTAAATATTACGGAGATAAGCTTGTCCGGATAGAAGGTACGGGCGATCTCAAACAGGTGTTTGCGTCGATCAAACGGTCATTATGATAACGATCAAGACCGAAGATGACATTAAGTTCATCCGGCAGGCATGTAAAGTGGCTGCCGAGGTCTTGGAAGAGGCGGCGGATAAGGCAAGACCGGGGATATCGACAGGCGAGCTTGACGCCTTTATAGAGAATGAGATCATAAAAAGAGGCGCCAAACCCGCTTTCAAGGGTTACAGAGGGTACAGGCATGCTTCCTGTCTATCTGTGAATGAGGAGATCGTGCACGGGATTCCTTCCGCCCGCGTGATCAAAGAAGGCGATATAATGGGGATAGATGTGGGCGCGGTCGTCGGCGGGTTTTACGGGGACAACGCCCGTACGGTCATGATAGGCAAGGTCTCAAGATCAGCCGAAAAGCTTGTCAGGGCCGCTGAGGAGTGTTTGGACGTTGCCGTCAAAAGGGCTAAAAGCGGCGCCAGGGTCGGTGATATTTCCAGCGCCATCGAACAGTTCGCCAGGAGCAGGGGTTACAGTGTTGTCAAGGACCTGTTCGGACACGGGGTGGGAAAGGCACTGCATGAGGATCCGCTCATTCCGAATTTTGGCAGGCCCGGCAGCGGTCCGAAACTTGAAAGTGGCATGGTTTTTGCGATCGAGCCCATGCTCAATATAGGCGGGAGCGATATAGTTACTCTTGATGATGGCTGGACCGTGGTAACAAAGGATAGGCAGCTTTCGGCGCATTTTGAGCACACGGTGCTTATAACCGGAAGCGGGGCAGAGGTCCTTACGAGGGGTTGAACAGTTGACAAAAGATAAAGATGTCATAGAGCTTGAAGGTGAAGTGGTCGAAGCGCTTCCGAGCGCGATGTTCCGGGTCAAGCTTGAGACCGGGCAGATCGTGCTTGGGCATGTATCCGGAAAGATGCGAAAGCATTTCATAAGGATATTGGTCGGGGACAAGGTGAAGATAGAGCTTTCTCCATACGACCTGACCCGCGGAAGAATAACTTATAGGAGTAAATAAAAAATGAAAGTTAGAGCATCGGTTAAGCCTTTGTGCGAAAAATGCAAGATAGTGAGAAGACACGGCAAGTTAAGGGTTATCTGCACAAATCCCAAACACAAACAAAGGCAAGGATAATAAGGAGGCAGTATGGCACGTATATCAGGGATCGATCTACCGAAGAACAAAAGAGTGGAAATAGGGCTGACGTATATATACGGGATAGCCAGAGTGCTGAGCGGTAAGATACTTAAACAGGCCGGAGTGGGTCTGGATACCAAGGTCAAAGACCTTACCGAAGATGAGATCGTGCGTATCAGGGAGGTCATAAAGGATTACAAGGTAGAAGGTGATCTGCGCAGGGATATCTCTCTCAATGTCAAGCGGCTGATGGATATAGGGACCTACAGAGGCCAGAGGCACAGGAAGGGTCTTCCCGTCAGGGGACAGAGGACCAAGACCAATGCCAGGACAAAAAGAGGCAAGAGGAAAACGGTCGGTTCAGGCAGAAAAACGGAAGAAAAAACTTAAAAAAGGACAGGAGTGAACAAAGATGGGTGAAGCAGAGATCAAAGAAGTAGCGAAGAAAAAGAAAAAGGACAAAAGGGTCCCGATACAGGGGACCGCGCACATAAAAGCGACCTTTAACAATACGATCATTTCCATTTCGGATTCCAAAGGCGCTGTGGTAGCATGGGCCAGCGCGGGCAATGCGGGCTTTAAAGGAACAAAAAAAGGCACTCCTTTTGCCGCTCAGTCCGCCGCGGAAATAGCCGCAAAAAAGGCGATAGATATGGGCATGAAGGAAGTCACCGTATTCGTAAAAGGGCCGGGCTCGGGCAGGGAGACCGCTATCAGAGCGCTCCAGGCTGCGGGGCTCTATATTAACTCGATAAAAGATGTTACGCCGATACCTCACAACGGCTGCAGGCCCAGAAAGCAAAGGAGAGTGTAAATGGGAAGACACACCGGACCCTCGTGCAAACAGTGCAGAAGAGAAGGCGCGAAGCTTTTTCTTAAGGGTGAAAAGTGCTACGGGGCAAAATGCCCCTTCGGGAAAAGGCCGTATGCCCCGGGGCATCAGGGCGAGAACCGTAAGGCCCGGATCTCGGAGTTCGGACTGCGCCTCAGGGAAAAGCAAAAAGCCCGCCGGGTATACGGTATCGGGGAAAGACAGTTCAGGAACTACTTTGAAACTGCTAATAAGAGCAAAGGCAATACCGGAGGTAAGCTGCTTGAGCTCCTCGAAAGAAGGCTGGACAATGTCCTGTGGAGGATGGCAGCAGCCAGGTCCAGGGCCGAGGCCAGACAGGCCGTCAGGAACGGTCTCTTGAGGGTCAACGGCCGCAAGGTCAACATCCCGTCGTTTCAGGTAAAAACAGGGGATGTTCTCACTTTCAAGGAGAAGTATGCCGGTACGCTGAAAAAGATACTAGAGACCGTAAAAGAAAGGTCCGTTCCGGCGTGGCTTTCTTTTGACACCGATAAGCTCGAGGGAAGAGTGGTGTCCGTGCCAAGGAGGGAAGAGATAGACGCCTTGATCGAAGAACATCTGATCGTCGAGTTCTATTCTAGATAGGAGGTAACAAAGATGGTGATGCTGGGTGAAAAGCCATGGGTGAGATACGAGCCGCAGGACGAAGGGTACGGAAGGTTCATTGTTGAGCCTCTAGAGAGAGGATACGCTTCCACACTGGGTAATTCTATGAGAAGAGTGTTGCTTTCTTCATTGGCCGGGGCGGCAGTGACCTCTATCAGGATAGAAGATGTGGCCCATGAATTCTCCACGATACCGAATGTCGTGGAAGACGTCATACAGATGATCCTGAACATAAAGAAAATAGTGATCCGCTCGCACTCCGATACCCCGAAGATAATAAAGCTGGAAGCCAAAGGCAAAGGCCCGGTTAAAGCAGGGGACATAAAGCATGACGCGGACATAGAGATAGTCGAACCGGACCATGTGATAGCCAATCTCGAAGCCGGCGGCAAGCTCAATATAGAAATGGTGGTCGAAAAGGGAAGAGGGTTCGTGCCTGCCGAGCGGAACAAAAAGCCCACTCAGCCGCTGGGGACGATCCCTGTCGACTCGATATTTTCTCCCATAAAAAAGGTCAATCTTACTACCGAAGAAGTGCGTGTGGGGCAGGAAATAAACTATGACAGGCTGATACTCGATGTCTGGACCAACAAGGCCATGGTCCCGGACGAGGCCGTGAAGAAAGCGGCGGAGATACTGGCTAAGCATATCAATATGTTCATGCATATAGGAGAGCGCTCGGATTCTTTGGCGATACATGTTCAGGGACAGGGAGAGCCGGACGCGGCGGCTCTGGAAATGAGCATAGATGATATCGATCTTTCCTCCAGATCCCTTAACTGCCTTAAGAAGGCGGATATAAAGACCGTGGGGGATCTGGTAAAGATGACCGAGGACGACCTTATGCAGGTAAAGAGCCTGGGCGCCAAATCTTTTGAAGAGATAAAAGAGGTTCTGGCAAAGTTCAATCTTTCGCTTAAAGGCTCAGGCGTCAAATCGGATGAAGGGAACTGATAACAATGAGGCATGCCAAAGGGAACAGAAAGCTTTCTAAGCCCACCGACCAGAGAATAGCTCTTTTGAGGTCGTTGGCACTGGCTCTCATGACCGCGGGCAAAATAAAAACGTCCCGGCCCAGGGCCAAAGAGACAAGAAGGCTTGTCGAAAAGATAGTTGCTCTTTCAAAAAAAGGCGGGTTGAACAATCTGAGAAGGGCCCTGGAGGTCGTTCCCAACAGCAAAACAGTGACACAATTCTTCAAATCCGCCCCCGAGAGGTTCAAAGGCAACAACGGCGGAATTTGCAGGATAGTGAATATAGGTTCGCGCAGGGGAGACGATGCCGATCTGGTGTTGCTTGAACTTGTAGCATAATATTTTGGAGGGGATATATAAGCCATGAAAAGGAACAGGACTTTTTCGGCAAAGCCGGAAAAAATCGAAAGGAAATGGTATCTTGTCGATGCTACGGACAAGGTGTTGGGACGTCTTGCCACCAAGATATCACTTGTTCTGCGCGGCAAGGACGAGGAGATATTCACGCCGAGCTGCGATACAGGAGACTTTGTTATAGTGGTCAATGCATCAAAGATAAGGACAACCGGTAAAAAAATGGAGGACAAGACATATTTTACCCATTCTCTTTATCCGGGCGGAGCTAAATTCATAACTCTCGAGGATCAGCTTAAAAAAGACCCGGAAAAAGTCATTCTTCATGCCGTCCGCGGCATGCTTCCCAAGGGAAGACTGGGGGACAGGCTGATCACCAAGTTAAAGGTTTACGGCAGCGATACCTATCCGCATTCAGCACAAAAGCCGGAAGTTCTTGAGATATAAATAAAAAGGAGATCAAGGGATGACAGAAGCCGAAAAGCCGAAAAAAACAGTGAAAGCCAGGGCGCATAAGGATGACCATGCGCCGGCCGCTCCCAAAAAGCCCGTGAAAAGGTCTTCGCAGGAAAAGGGGTATTCGGCTGTAGGCAGAAGAAAGACATCTGTCGCAAGGGTCGTCCTTTTCTCCGGTAGCGGTGGGATAGTCATAAACGGCAAGCCCTACGAGGATTATGTTTCGGGCAGGCATAAGCTGATCAGCGAAATATTAAAGCCTTTTTCTTCCGTGAACTTGAACAATGTATATGACGTGGCGGTAAAAGCGTCCGGCGGAGGGATAGCTTCGCAGGCCGAAGCCATAAAGCTCGGGATAGCACGCGCCCTTCTTCTGGTGGACCAGACAATGAAGCCCGTGTTGAGCAAGGCCGGATGCCTGGTCAGGGATTCAAGAATGAAGGAAAGAAAGAAATACGGCCGCAAGCGCGCCAGGAAGAGATTCCAATATACAAAGAGATAAACTCTCTGTATCACGTTTTTAAGCCTGCTATAAAGAAGGCCCCGATCCGATCGGGGCCTCTTTTTTTGGCGGGATAATTGCTGTAAGAAGACAGCAAGGCCCATGAGGGCCCGTAATGGCAAGAAGGGCGGAGGGCTTTAAAGGGATCAGTGAGCTGATAAGACTTTTATGCCTTCAGCCATTTTGGCTTCTGTCCTTTCAACACTTTGAGGGCCTTTACGGGCCATTGTTTGGCAAACGAAAGCGAGGTGTCGAAGTGTCGAAAAATCCTACAGTTTAAAGGAGTCGTTGACCGGGTTTTCGGTTTTAGGTTATAATACTTGTAACTCCAAAAAAACACCGGAAAGGAAAAATAGCATGGCTTTTAAAGAATATTTGATGATCCCCGGTCCAACACCTGTTCCCGCCAGAGTCCTCACAGCGATGGGAAGGCAGATGATAAACCACCGGGGGCCTTCTTTTTCCAGCATAATAAAAGAGATAGTTGAGGGTGTTCAGTGGGCCTATCAGACCAAGAACGATATTATAACACTCACAACCTCAGGCACGGGCGGGATGGAAGCAGCGATCGTGAATTTTCTATCTCCCGGAGACAAGGTGCTTTCGCTCAATATAGGGGCTTTCGGGAACAGGTTCGCAAAAATCGCCAGGGCTTATGGTGCCGATGTTGACGAAGTCAAGTTTGAGAGAGGCAAAGCGGTCGACTTAAAGACCGTAGAGCAAAAGCTTTCCGCGGATAAAAACAAAGAGATCAAAGCGGTGCTTATCCAGCATAATGAAACTTCCACAGGCGTGCTCAACGATGTTAAATCGGTTGCCGAACTGGTAAATAAGCACGGAGCTCTCATGATCGTTGATGCCGTTTCGGGGCTGTTGACGGCTCCTCTAAAAGTCGATGAATGGGGGCTCGATGTAGTGGTCTCCGGTTCACAAAAGGCTTTTATGGTGCCCCCGGGCCTTGCGTTCGTCTCCGTCAACAAAAAAGCCTGGGCCGCGCACGAAAAAGCAAAGATGCCCAGGTTCTATTTTGATTTCAAGATGGCCATGAAATTCGCCGAGATAGGTGAAACCCCGTGGACCCCGGCGGTCTCCGTCATATTCGGTATGCAGGAAGCGATAAGGATGCTGAAAGAGGAAGGCCTAGACAACATCTTTGCCCGGCACGAAAAGATCACAAAAGCCGCAAGAGCAGGGCTCAAGGCTTTGGGGCTAAAGCTCCTGGTGGATGACGACAAGATCGCTTCCAGGGCCGTTACCCCGGTATTTCCTCCGGAGGGAGTGGAGGCAGACAAACTGAGAAAAGCGGTAAGAGAAAAATACGGGATCGTTCTGGCTGGCGGACAGGAGGACCTTAAAGGCAAGCTTTTCAGGATAGGGCATCTTGGCTATATAGACAAAATGGAGCTGCTTGCGGCTCTGGCGGCGCTTGAGATAGAACTGGGGGCATCCGTGAAAAAAGGCGCGGCCGTCGCCGCGGCCGAAGCGGTGCTGGCATGAAGGTCCTGATTGCCGATAAGGCGGCAAAAGAGGGTATTGAAGCCCTGAAAAAAGCAGGGTTCGATGTGGACATAAAAACAGGGCTCAATGAGCAGCAGCTTATCGATATCATAGCCGATTATGATGCGATGATGGTCAGGAGCGAGACCAAGGTCACCGCCAGGATCATCGATGCCATGAAAAAAATGAAGATAATCGGCAGGGCCGGCGTCGGCGTGGACAATATAGACGTTCCGTCCGCAACGAAAAAGGGGATAGTCGTGGTCAACTCCCCTGAAGGCAATACTGTTGCGGCTGCCGAACACTCATTCGCAATGCTGATGTCACTTGCCCGAAACATTCCCCAGGCAGCCGCTTCGATGAAGAACAGGAAATGGGAGAAGAGCAAGTTCATAGGCACCGAACTCTACGGAAAGACGCTAGGCGTCGTTGGGGCGGGAAAGATCGGCGGCAGAGTGATATCCTACGCGCAGGCTTTCGGCATGAAGGTCGTTGTGTTCGATCCTTTTGTGACAGAGGAATATGCAAAAAAGCTAGGCGTGGAGATAAAGCCCCTTGATGATGTCATCCGTGCCGCGGACTTCATAACTTTCCACATCCCAAAAAATAAAGAGACCCTCCACCTTATAAACAAGGACAAGATATCCCTCATGAAGGACGGGGTAAGGATAGTCAATGTTGCCAGAGGGGGAATAATAGACGAGAACGACCTTAAAGAAGCTCTGATATCCAAAAAAGTGGCCGGCGCCGCACTGGACGTTTTTGAGGTAGAGCCTCTGGCCGAGAATATTTTTGCCGACCTGGATAACGTCATAACCACGCCCCATCTCGGGGCCTCCACCCTTGAAGCCCAGGTCAATGTTGCCGTAGATGTGGCTGAACAGATAATCGATGTTTTGAACGGGGAGCCGGCCAAAGCCGCGGTCAATATCCCGGCCATGAGGCCGGACCTGCTCGGGCCCGTGAAGCCGTATCTTGCGATCTCCGAAAAACTCGGGAAATTCGCCGCCCAGATAATAAAAGGACCTATATCCGCGGTTGAAATATCGTATCTCGGGGACATAAGCGCCCATGAGGTCGCTCCGCTGACGGTAGCGGTATTAAAGGGGGTCTTTGAGGCCGCTCTCGGGGATTCGGTCAATCTGGTCAATGCGGCCTTGGTGGCAAAAGAGAGGGGCGTAAGCGTAAAGGAGATAAAGAGCGGAGATGCCGAGACCTTCTCCAACCTCATATCGGTCAAGGTCTTTTCGGACAAGGACTCTAAAACGGTATCCGGTACGGTGTTCGGTGCTTACGGAGAACGCATAGTCAAGATAGACGACTTCAGTACCGATGTGTCGCCGAACGGCTTTATGCTGATAACTTCGCATACCGATAAGCCTGGCATAATCGGCAAAGTCGGGACTCTGCTCGGGGATTCAAAGATCAACATAGCTTCCATGGACGTGGGCAGACAGTCGATCGGGGGCAAGGCGGTGATGGTGCTCAGCGTGGATAATCTTATATCTGAGGACATGATCAAAAAGGTCAATAAGGTCGAAGGGATAACGGATACAAAGCTCGTCAGATTATAAGTCATGGCAAAGAATAAGCCCGTTGTCGCAGTGATCGACGATGAAGAGGATATTCTTCATACGCTCAAGGCTGTATTGAAAAAAGACTACAGCGTTGTAGGATATTCCGATCCTAACCAGGTCCTTTCGCAGATCGAGCGCGCCTATCCTGACGTTATCCTGCTTGATATAAAAATGCCCTGTATCGACGGGATCTCGCTGCTCAAGAGCCTCAAGAACATCCTTCCGGAAGTGGAAACGATAATGATCACGGCCGTGGGAGATTCCAGGACCGCCATAAGCGCGATGAAAGCCGGGGCATTCGATTATATCAACAAACCTTTTGATGTAGAAGAACTCCAGGCTTCCATAAAAAAAGCTTTGGAGAAGAGTTCTCTTGCCAGGGAGAACAAGGCATACAGGGCAGCAAGCGAGAGTGCTTTTTGTGAGATAGTAGGGGGTTCGGTGGTAATGAAGGATCTTTTCGACCTGGTCGCCAAAATTGCTCCCGCCGACAGCACCGTCCTCATCACCGGAGAGACCGGTTCTGGCAAGGAGCTGGTGGCAAGGGCCATACATAAAAAAAGCCGCCGGGCCGAAAAACCTTTTGTTGCCGTGAACTGTGCGGCCATACCAGACAACCTTTTTGAGACCGAACTGTTCGGCCACGAAAGAGGCTCTTTTACAGGGGCCTTTGAACGCCGGATCGGCAGGTTTGAGCACGCGGACGGAGGAACGATCTTTCTGGATGAGATAGGCTGCCTTTCGATGGCAATGCAGGCAAAACTTCTCAGGGTGCTGCAGGAAAGCGAGATCACCCGTGTCGGAGGGGCCGAGCCGGTCGAGATAGACGCAAGGGTCATATGTGCGACCAACATGGACCTGTTGTCGATGGTAAACAAAGGTGTCTTCCGCCAGGATCTTTATTACCGTTTGAACGTGATCCCCGTGAATGTGCCCCCTTTGAGGACCAGGGGAGACGATGTTCTTCTGCTTTTCACCGGTTTTCTCGAAAGGTTCAACAAGAAATTCGGCAAATCCCTGCAAGCTTCCTCCGCCTTGATGGGGGCTCTGAAGAACTATTATTGGCCCGGGAACGTAAGGGAGCTTGAGAACGTGGTCGAGAGGCTTGTCGCCCTGTCCTGCAAAGAGATGCTGGATACCGATTGCCTTCCGGCCGAGATCAGCGGTCTGCACGCCGTAAAGCTTCCGATAAACGAAGCTCTTGACAGATGTGAGTCGGAATGTCTTTTTGAAGCACTTTCCCTAACCGGATGGAACCAGAGCAAAGCGGCGGAGGTGCTCGGGATCGACAGATCGACCCTGATATCCAAGATGAAAAAACATTCGATGACAAGGCGGGTCGCATAGATGATCCTTGAATCGATCCTAGGGCTCTTATATTTTCTTGTGGTGGGCTCGAATATCGTGCTCGCTGTTTTTACGCTTTATGTAGGCAGGACCAACAGGATCAATATAACGTTCAGTGCCATCAGCTTTTTACTCGCACTCTGGGTCATCTCCTCATATTTTTCGGCTCATTATTTTCCGGAACATCTTGAGCTTGCCTCGTTCTGGTTCCGGATGAGATATATGACTATTATCCCGGTCCCGTCCCTTTTTCTTTATTTTTCCACGATATTTCCGGAGTATGACGAAAAGCATCCCATGATCCGCAGAAGCATACTCATCTTTATGCCGCTGCCTTTTCTTTACGCCATGCAGTTCCTGGGTTTGCTCGCGCGATCGATACAGCCCTCTGCGAACGGGAGTATTGAACAGCTGTACGGGTCTTTTGTGCCGGTCTTCCTCACATATTTTATCGGCTATTTTGCTCTTAATTTTGCCATCCTGACCAGAAAGTATTTCAGATTAAGGGGCATCTCAAGGATCAGGCTGCAGTATGTGTTCGTGGGGGCCCTGTTCCCTGTGATCATCGGTACGATGGGCAATCTTATATTTCCCCTTCTTGGTATTGAGCCTGGAGCGCTGTATTATCTCGGACCTCTCTCTACGGTTTTCATAGTTGTCATGATATTCAGCGCTATAGTAAAACACAAGCTTTTTCTCGGGTTCAACTATATCTTCGGCAAAGGCATAGTTTACACCATAATGGCCGGGTTCATCACTACCGCCTATTTTGGTGTCCTTTTGATAATGGCCAGGTTCTTTCAGGCGATCAGCGGAAATTATTCTCTCCTGGTGGGTTTTTTGTTCTTTGTGATCTTCGCGCTTGTTTTCGGGCCGATCAAGGACCGGTTGCAGAAACTTGTAGACTCCTTTTTGTTCAAGTCCAGGCTTGATTATGAAAAGACACTGAGGCAGACCAGTTCGGCCATGAATTTCATATACAACAGGGAAAGGCTGCTGAGCCTTACAGCAAGATTGTTGGTAAAAAGGATGCGGCTGTCAGGTGCCGCGCTTTTTCTGTATGACGAGCTGCGAAGGGAATATGTGATCAAAGGGGCCGGAGGCCTATGCAAATCTCTTGCCGGAAGGAGCATGAGCTCGGATAACCCCCTGGTGAACAGGCTTGAGGAAACGAAGTCCTATGTATTTAGACCGGATATCGAACGTACCGCTTCCGATGTGTTTGTTTCGGACTATGAGAAAAAAGAACATGAGGCCGTGCTGGCGGAAATGGACAAGCTGAATATCCAGATGTGTTATCCCAGCATTCTAAAGGGCAATATAATAGCATTTCTGGCCCTGGGCAGTAAAATCTCCGGAGATCCGTTCGATGAGGAGGATATCGCTTTTCTCGGTGCCCTTGCGAGCCAGAGCGCCATATTCCTGGAAAACTTTGTTCTTGCTGAGAAAGAAAAAGAACGCGCAGAAGCTTTTGCTGAGGCTGAAACACGGGACAAATACACAGCAATGCTCGAAAAGATGAACAAGGAGCTGATGGACACCAGAGAAGAGCTTGTAAAATCCGAGAGGCTGGCTACGTTGACAATGCTGTCGGTGTCGCTTCAGCATGAGATCAACGATCCTCTCTCCCTTATAGTACAAGAAGCCGGGCGTTTGTCACCTGATGGCGGATCTGCTGCCGGGGACAGGTCGGAGCTTTTGCAAAGCATTGCTCTTATAGAAAAACAGGCGAAAAAGATCAGGGAGCTGTTACGCAATCTGGCCAATATAACCGATCCTGTAACCAGGGACTATCCGATCATGACCGATACTGGAGCGGCCTTAAAATGAGCGATAAAATGCTGTTGGATCTTTCCTATTACCTTGTTATCACCGTTATTTTAGCGATATCGATACTCACTCTATACAAGGGCTATGACGATCCCGTGAATATCTCTTTTGCGGCGGCATTGATATTTCTTGTGGGCTGGATATATTCAGCGGTAATGGTAATCCATTATTCATTTGTCGAGCCGGGACCTCTCGCTCATTTTTGGATAAAATCCGCATATTTCACTTTTATGCCCGTGCCGGCGCTCTTTCTCTTCTTTTCGCTTTCTTTCTCAAAGATATACAAGCCCAAGCTGTTGGATGTTGTGCTAATGGCGTTGCCGGTGCCGGTCCTGTGGGGGCTTCTGGTTTTTGACAGTATCGTTACGAGGGTTGAGCTCCTGCCGGGACCCTCTGTAAGAGAGTATTTCGGGGCTTTTATAGGTCCTCTGCTTATGTATTACTTCCTTTTCTTCGGAATAAGTTTCTGGGTCCTGATAAAAAAATTCTTTGCCAGCAGGGGACAGATCAGGATCCAGATATTATATATACTCCTGGGTTGCTTCATCCCTTTGGGCTTTTCTCTTACGGTCAATGTTCTGGTCCCGCTTTCGGGGATCTCTTACGGTTGGGATATGATCCACAAGATCAGCCCGTTCGCGTCCGTTGTGCTTGCAGTATCCGTATCCGCTGCTATCTTCAAATATCGTTTCATGGACCTGCATTATGCTGTCGGAAAGGGCTTCTTTTTTGCGATCCTGGCGAGCTTTGCCACTGCTGTGTACTTTTTTGCTATCTTTGTCATCGCGACCATATTCCAGGGCATAAGCGGGGAGTACTCCTTCATAGCCGGTCTTGTGTTCTTCTTCATATTGGCGATAATATTCGATCCTTTCAGGTCGAGGCTCGAGAAATTCACGGACAAAATATTTTCCAGGACAAAGCTTGATTTTGAGGCTGCGATCTCCGAGATAGCGGATTCAATGAACCTTTCCGCAGACACCGCAAAGTTCCTGAATGACTGCCTCAAAACAATAATCAAAAAGACCGGCCTTTCGGGGGCTCTCTTCTTTATATTTGACGAAAAACACGATCGTTTTGAGGTCAAAGCCGCCGAAGGATGCGGGAAAGAATTGCTGGGCTATACGCTTACCGGCAACTATCCTTTGATAGAGCAGATGAGAAAAACCGGAAAACCGGTCTTGAAAAGGGACTTTGAGAAAATGATCGGGGATTACGGGACCCCTTCCTGTCAAAAAGAGGAAATGCTCAGGGTGCTGGTGGACATGCAGAACATAGGGGCAGCCGTATGCGTGCCGGGCAAGGCAAAAGGCAGGCTAATAGCCGTGCTGGCTCTTGATCCAAAACTTTCCGGGGATGATTTTGACAGCGCGGAAATAAGCTTTTTTGTCACGGTCACCAATCAGATCTCTATTTTTGTGGAGAACGCGGTCCTGCTTGAGAAGGAGAGGGAATCCGCCAGGATAGAGGCGGAGTCCAGGGAAAAAGCAAAGTATGTTGAACGCCTGGAGAGGATAAATAAAGAGCTGATAAAGGCCAGGGAAGATCTGGCTAAAGCAGAGAGGATATCCACGGCGACAAGATTGTCTATATCTCTACAGCATGAGATCAACAATCCTCTTACTTCGGTGTTGGCCATAACTCAGGCACTCCTTATCAAGTTGAGCCGTGAAGAAGGGTATGATCCGATCCTCGTGAGGCAGAAAATGAAGACCGTGGAAGAAGAGGCAAAACGTATCAAACAGCTGCTTGAGAGGCTTTCCGGAATAACCGATCCCATAGTCAGGGAGTATATGCCCGGGGTAGAGATGATAGACCTCAACGCTCCGGAGAGATAAAATGTCCCTTTACAGCATCCTTCTTCTCTTTGCCGCGTCGGCGGGAGCCGTGTTCTCTATTGCGGTGTTCATGCTGGGCAAAGACCGTCTTACAAAGAATATGTTGGGATTGTACAATGTGTCCTTTTCTCTCTGGTGCTTTTTTCAGTTCATGGGAGAAAATTCTTCCTCATCGGCGGAAGTGCTACTCTGGACAAGGCTCAATCTTGCCGCGGCTTCTCTCATTCCTTTTCTTTTTCTCTGTTTTGTTTGGGCCTTTCTTGGGGCGGTCGCCCAAAAAAAGCATATTCTCGTTCTCTTAGGCACGGTCTCAACGCTATTCATTTTGTTGCTCCCGACGCCGTTCTTTGTCCAGGGGATCGCTTCAACCAGCCATTTCAGGTATTATCCCAGAGGCGGTCCGGTCTATATGGTATTTGCTTTGTTCTTTATTCTTCAGGTGTTTTTCGGATTTTCCGACCTTGCAAGAGCTTTTAAAATATCATCCGGACCAAGAAAGAACCAGATAGCTTACGTGTTGCTCGCCTCGGTGCTTGGATTTGGAGGAGGAATACTCTGGTTCCTGCCGGTCTTTGGTCTTGACATATATCCTTTTGGAATATTCATCACTCCTCTGTATCTTTTGGCCGGGGCATACGCTGTGATCAGACACAGGCTTTTGGACATAAAACTGATAATAGGGGGCGGCATAGTATATGCCCTTATCGTTACGATATTCACCGGTCTTTATATCGCTTTTACAACAGTTGCCGTAAAGGTCCTGGATGTAGGGAAAGGTCCGGCCGCCGCCATGCCGGCTCTTTTGGTCCTTATTATTTTTTCCGTAATGTTCGATCCTCTCAGGAGCCGATTCCAGAGGCTGGTGGACAGGCTGATGTTCGGAAAGGCCTATGATTACAAGACGACCCTTAAGCAATTGGTTTTCTCTGTTTCTTCCTGTATGTCCATGCAGGAACTGGCCTTTCTGGCCACCGACCGTTTGAGAGAGATAATAGGATTGGAGGGCGTCGCTTTTTATATGTCCGACGAAAAGAGTATCAGGTTCAGGGCGGTAAGAAGGGCCGGGTCCATGAAAAGGCTTCCGGATGCATACGCGGCGGAGGCTCTTCCGTTCGGGAGCCGTCTTGCCATATTACTGGAAGAGGATGTCCGGGACGCGGCAACGGCATCTTTTTTCAGGAATACGGGGGCCTCTATATTTGCGCCGATCGTATCCGGGACCTCTTTGAGAGGGTTCATATTCGCCGGAAAAAAACGCGCGGGCCAGATGTGGAGCGGCCAGGACCTTGACCTTATCGAGACCTTTTCCGCCAATGCTTCAGTCGCGGTCCGGAACATTTTTCTTTCGGAAAAACTCATGGAAGGGCAGTTCAGCCTTTATCAGGCGGAAAAATCCTCGGCTATTTCCGCATTGGCCGGCGAAATGGCCCACGAAATAAAGAATCCCCTGACCGCCATGAAAGGAATGATGCAGATCTTTCGTGAGAACCTGAGCGACGGACAGTTCATTAGGGATTTCGTCTCCATAATGCCCAGGCAGATAGACCGGATAGGCTCTGTGGTCAACAGGCTCCTTAAGCTTGAATCAGGTCCTCGCACGGCAAGCAGAGAGTATCTTTCAGTGGACGATCTGGTGGATGACGTCCTCAAGCTTTGTGTTCCCAAGTGTGACATGTCAGCCATAAAGGTAGTAAGGGAAAGATCTGACCGCCCGCTGGGGATAATGGCCGACAGGGAATGCCTGGAACAGGCGATGTTCAATCTTGTGCTGAATGCGGTACAGGCCATGCCCGGCGGGGGCACGCTCAAAGTCCGCACCTGCGGCAATATCCTCGAGATAGCGGATACAGGTGACGGAATAGAAAAAGATATGCTTGCGCGCGTGTTCGAGCCGTTCTATACTACGAAAGAAGGCGGTGCCGGACTGGGGCTTTTTGTCACCCGCAAGATGCTGAGCGATATGGGGGCTACGATAGAGGTGTCGAGCGCTCCCGGCAGAGGGACCGTTTTTTCAGTTCATTTCGGCTGTGAAAGGGGACCGTCCAGATGATGAGGCCAATATTCATATGTGTGATCTTTTTGCTGTGCATTTCCATTGCATTCCAGGCGGGAAGAGCTTCAAGGGACAATGCTTCCGAATTACCGGCTTTTAGTATACCGATAAAGAAGTTGTTCGCGGAGCCTGACGAAAGCTCTCGGGTCGTTTATGATGTTCCCGTTAATATTGATCTTACCGGGATGACTCCGGACGGAGAATGGTACAAGGTAAAAGTATCATACAGTTTTCTCGGATATTTTGAATATGAGGGATGGTGCAGGGTCAGATAGATGCTTTTCTGCTCTTTAGCAGTGTGGCTGCGACAGTGTCGATCAATTCGTTCATATTAAAAGGCTTGGTCAGATATTCATTAGCGCCTTCGCTATAGCCTTCCATTATTTCCGCTTTTGAATCCTGCCCGGTGAGAAAAATGACCGGGACGGTCCTGATGTCAGGGTTCTCCCGGATCTTTTTGCATACTTCTATCCCGGTCATTCCCGGCATCTGCCTGTCCAATATCACCAGGTCCGGTCTTTCCGCAACGGCTTTTTGATACGCATCTATGCCGTTCTGCGCGGTCAGTATCTCGTATCCCTGCTGTTTGAGGGCCTCTCCGGAAAGACGCAGTATATTGGCTTCATCGTCGGCCATAAGTATCTTGGGCTGTTTTTCCACTGTAGAACCAAAATAACACAATGTCAGGAGAGCGTCAAGGATGCGGCCTCGCTCTCGATTTTTCAGTTGACTATGCGCCGTGTAAAGTGCTAAAGTTTTCCTGTGTTGTCATGTCATCCTATAAAACCGAGGCTATAAATCTAAGATCGCTCAAATTCTCAGAGTCCGATAAGCTCATCCATGTTTTTACAAGAGAGCGCGGGAAAGTCCCGGCTGTTGCAAAATCGGCCAGAAAACCGACCAGTAAGTACGGCGGAAGGCTTGAAGTCCTCGGGTATAACCAGCTGCTCCTGGCTTCTGGCAGGAACCTGGACATAATAACCCAGGCGGAGACCGTGGAAAGTTTTCACAAGGTGCGGGAGGATGAGTCCTCGCTTATTGCCGGGCTTTATATGGCCAAGGTCTTATATTACTTCCTGGAGGAAAGGGTGCCGAATGAACCCCTGTTCAACCTTTTGCTCAGCTGTCTCAGGCTCCTCAAGCGCGGCGAGGCCCCCGCGGCCGTTACCCGCTCTTTTGATATACGTCTTGCCGATATAGAGGGATTCCTTCCTGTGGAGCGTTTTTCTCCGGACATGAGGGACAGGATCGGGCATATAAGGTCCGGAGAAAGCTCCTCAGTCCTTTCAAAAGAAGAGATGAGCGCGGTCGATCTGATCCTTGTCCCGGGAATAAGCGAACATGTGGGCAGGGATGTTTCTCTCTGGAAAGCCGTGCAATGACAGCATGATATGCCACTATTATCTTACATATGAATGCAACTGCCGCTGTGATTATTGCTCTGTCTGGCAGGATTCCGGGCCGGATAATTCGGTGGTGCCTTCATATGCAACGCTCGAGAGGAATCTTTTTGATCTCAAAAAGCTCGGATGCAGAGAGGTGCTGTTCACCGGAGGGGAACCCCTGCTTTATGAGGACTTGCCCTCTGCCGCGAAACTGGCAAAGAACAACGGCTTTTATGTCAGCCTTTCCACGAACGGGCTTCTGGCCGCGAAAAAACTGCCTCCGGCCGCAGCCGATA
>CAZRTO010000025.1:0-19038 GCA_964603025.1 uncultured bacterium
AAGAACGATATCAGGGCCGGAAAGCTCGATGCCGCGGCATCAATGAAGAACGGTATCGTTACCTTCTCGGACCTTGCCCTGGACCACAGGGAGGTCCGTTTGAATTTCAAAGGCGGAATTGACTTAGAACGCCTTCGCTGGGTCGAGGGCAACCGCCTGACGCTGGCTCTGCCTCCGCACGCAACAAAGGACTTGAGCAGGGAATATGACCTGCTAAGGGACTCTTCAGGATGGCTTGAGGTAGCATTTGAGCTGACTGGTTCGCTCAAGATCCCCGTACCCCGACCCGTACTGGACAAGCCTTTGGACAAAGCCGTAAAAAAAGTAGAAGAAAAAGTTCAGAAAGTCGTCGACGAACAAAAAGAAAAAGCCAAGGCGGCCGTTACACAGCAGGTATCGGCCGAAGCCGAGCGGCTCAAAAAAGAAGCCGCAGGTGAGCTAAAAAAACTTTTTAATTTCTAGCGGCGTATAATAGTAACTGATAATGAAACTCAAAGATCCTCTCTCAGGCGCATTTCATTTTGGCGGAGCATTGCTTTCGGCTGCGGCAATAGTCCTGCTTGTCTTCTCCGCCCTGGGAGACCCCTGGAAGATAGTCTCCTTCTCAATATACGGAGCCACACTTTTGTTCCTATATTCCTCCAGCACCCTGTATCACTGGCTACCCAAAGAAGCCGGTGGCAGATATCAGTTCTTCAGAAAACTGGACCACACTTCGATCTATCTTTTGATCGCCGGGACTTACACGCCGTTCTGCCTTGTCACTCTAAGGGGCGCGTGGGGATGGTCACTTTTCGGGATAGTCTGGGGACTTGCGGCCGCCGGCATACTGATCAAATATCTGGATATAAATACGAGCAGATGGATCAGGACACTGTTATATGTAGGCATGGGATGGATAGCGGTCATCGCGATCAGGCCTATATGGGAAAATCTGCCCTTGAACGGCATCTATCTTCTCGTAGCCGGGGGGCTTGCCTATTCAATCGGCGGCATAGTATATGCTGTTAAAAAACCCAACCTGTCAAAAAAATTCGGTTTTCACGAACTTTGGCATCTGTTCGTGCTACTGGGCTCGTTCCTGCATTTTTTGTGCGTGTTGATGTACGTTTAAATCCAAACTAAAGATCAAAAGAATCGTTTTATTATATGCAGAATGCCTTCCTTCCATTTAGATCGGCTCGTGGCTCCGGTTTTGGCCGAACTATTCTTAACTTCTTCCAAGTACCATTTATAATTTCGCAACAGGGCGTCTTTATTGGAATACCTGGGCATGAAACCCAACCTATCAGATGCTTTCTCTATTGAAACGACAGAATCAGAAGAAGCCGTTTCGTATATCCACTTATGGAAAGGTGATATGCGCATAAAATCCAATATTTTCAGGATAGCGATAATAGGCCCAGCAGGAAATGGGATTACACGCTTATTGAATCCCGCTTCGTCAAGAACAGACTGAAAATCTTCTTTAATCGTAGAGAACGAACTAGCCCCGATATTAAAGGTATCGCTCACAACGCTTTTGTTGAGGGTCATGCACAGGAATATGGCCTCACATAGATCTGACACGTCCAGCAGCTGATATTTGTTATTGCCATTGCCGATGATCGGGAAGTTTTTAGCATCCTTGGCCCATTCAAATAAAATCGCAAAGGCACCCATCCTTTCAGGCCCGATAAAAGGCCTGGGCCTTATTATTGAAACGCACATCCCTTTATTGCGATACTGTTTGCAAATTTCTTCCGCCGATATCTTTGCCCGCGCATAATAACTCTCTCCCTGCAGATCAGATCCCTCGCCCAAAGGACTCTTGCCACTGTTGCCATACACAGATACCGAAGAAATAAATATAAATCTTTCCACATTATTCGCAAATGACGCTTCCAATAAATTCTGAGTGCCCTTTACTCCTGTTGAGAGTATGTCTTCTTTCTTATATAGGGGAAGCGCGGCAGCAGCATGGATCACAACAGAAACCCCCTTCATCGCATCGCCAACAGCTTTTTCATCCCTTATGTCTCCTTGAACAAAAATCACTCTATCTTTTTCTGGATGATCAAAAGCATCGATGTCAAAGGCAACAATATCCGTTATGCTCATACTCAATAAATGGCGGATAAGATTTATGCCCAAAAAACCAGAAGCCCCAGTGATCAACACTTTCATATTTCCATCACCTGTCAAAACAATCTCGGATCTTGACAAAAAACAGATTCTTTACGAATTCCACAATAGCTTTTATCCCTATGAATGACCCGCGATACTGGCATCTGTAGAACTCTGTGGGTATCTCGGTGGTCCTCAACTTAAGCTTGTGTGTCTGAAGGACCATGTCGGCATCAAAGAACCAATCATCGTGCAACAATTCCATTCTCTTATAGGCATCCCTTGTAAATATTTTAGGTTTTGAATTCACATCCCTGAACTTGACCCGGGGAAACATCAACCCAAACAACTTATTATACACAAAGGAAATGATAGTTCGCGCCGGCCCGTCGTGACGCCTGATCCGGTAGGTCTGGACAAAATCCAACCCTTTCTGCCTTATCTCTTTGTAAACACTGAGTATATCTTCCGGAGGCATTTGTTCGTCACCGTCTATTATGCATATATAATCGCCCGATGTCTCTCTTAATCCGGTTTTGGCATCCCATCCCATCATGCCGTCTTTGGGCATGGCAACGGCTTTAACGTTTCTGTTCTTGGAAGCTATATCTCTGACCACATCGGGGGTGCTGTCGCACGTCCCGGGAGTATAATTACCAACAAGGACCATCTCCCATGACAGTTTCTGGCGATCCAGCATATCGATCACCCTGCTGATAAATCCGTAAAGCATGTCCCCTGCCCTGTAGCACAACACGACCACAGATATCTCAGGGCTCATTTATGTCTTTCCTGTCTATGCAATCCGCTTTTTAAATACTCCCTTAATCCTAATACTCTATAATCGCTCCTTGATACCGGAGCGGACAACCTTTTCATACTCTGGGCGCTAACTATTACGAGGGCCTTTTCAGGACAGATGTTCCGCAAAAATGAACTTTCGGGATGCCAATTGCCATAGCTAACATCCAAAGGGAACAGCTTAAATCTTGGTGACAGAATGTTGTACGCGATCATCGTCTCATCATAAGGCCCCGTATCAAGCACGAGATATTCTATTGTTTCATCCTTAAATTGCCTCTCAATATATTTAAGCGCTTCGAGTGTATCAGCAAGCGGCAAAAAAATCTGCTTTAAGGGAGCAATTATAACAGCAAAAAGAACCGACGCGGCCAGAAGGGCCTGTACAACCCGCCAGGAATAGGCACTGGAGCATATTCGCCTGCATGCCAACAACATACATCCCCAAAAAACAAAGCTCATTGGCAACAGAGTAAAAGAAGCAAATTTCCACACCTGATATGTGCCGCCTTTGATCATATAAGCCGCGAGATATCCCGCTCCAAACATAAAAACCGTCAGCCCTAGAGATAATATGCTCTCGGAATAGCGTACTGCCACCCTTTTTGATGCCAGGTAACCGCTCACAAATACAGGCGCTGCAATTACGAATGCCACTGCATAATGCCATACCCTGCCGGCATAGCCTGGAAAGCTCCTTATGGCCGGAAAGGAAAATAAGTACGCTGGAAAGATCAGCGGCAAAATCCATCCGTCAAGAGAGTCCTTCACGACCAATGTGCGCTCGATAGTATAAATAGCCAGTTCGGGCAGCAGAATTATGGAAAACAGCAGAGCCGCCGGAATATAATAGTAATATGCGTATTTTCTAGATATCAGGGTCCTTACCGTCCAAAAAAGAGCCGCCCCCGAAAAGAACACCAGAACGCCCGCCTGAAACACCAGAAGTATTCCGGCAAAAGGCAGGATCAGCAGCATAGCCTCACGAAAAGGCCTTTTTTTGCCGTCTGCCCCATCAAACTCCAGCATGATATCCAGGGATGAAATAAAAAAAACCGTAGCCATGAGTTGAGCATAAAAGTGGTTATAGGCAATATAGAACATCATGGAACCGGAAACAACCATCAACGAGATGCAAATGGAAACAAAATATTTAAATCCGAACATTTTCCGCAGAACATCATAGATGGATACGCAAAGCACGCTCATACAAAATACCAGAAACACGGAGGTGGACTCTAGCGCTGACCTCGCAAGAACATACGCCATAAATCCCAATGAAAAGAAAACCCCAAAAACATCTATAGGATGGGCCGGAACGGGTGCTCCATTAACGATAACATTGCCATATCCAGGATTCCCAAGTAGCGGCTCCGCAAGAAGCGAATAATGAAATATATCATTGTTGCCCAGCGTTCCCACCAAAAACCGCAACGATCCCGAAAATATGAGTATTTGCAGGCAAAACACAAGAACAAATATCATGAATGCACTGATAGAACCAAGACTATATTTTGGCAGGGCTATGCCTCGTTTGTCGGACATTGTCAACAAAACCATAAGCACCACGACAACAGCGAGTATCAACAAAAAATAAAAAGGCCCCATGCTCATTCCCGATCTGTATGCATACCATCCCGGAACGGCAGCCAACACCATTCCCGAAGATATCGCAACCCCGACCCCAAAGCGCTCATCCAAACCAAGCAAACGGATAAAGCCCCTGCCCAGAACGTAGAACACCCCGGTAATAGCAAACACACAAAACGGCATTAAGAAAATATTAAGCACCCTAAAAATATCCATTATGTACATGCCCTATAGATTGACCAGCCTGACATTCTTTTTTTCCCCCTCGTCAGAATTCCTGATATGTCTAATAACCTCTGCAGGACTCATCCGTCCGCTCCTCAAGCCGTTCAAATAATAATCCATTCCGACCGGATCAGGTGCTCTCTTCAGCAGAGACCTGTACACCTCGCATATGAACATCCTGTCCCTGGCTTCCAACATCCCGGAAATAGTATATTCCTTAGGATCATCATTCATTTGCTTGCCTAGCTCAGGACCTTTTGCAGCGACACGGCTCTCCTGTTTATACGCCCGCAATATAACTCTGTCATAACTGACTCCTGAAAGAGTTCTATTTACCACTTCCACGGCTCTAAAGCCTGCCACTTTCAACATTGAGATCAAAGCCGGTATGTTCGGTCCCCACCAGTTCGTGGGATCGTTATTTAATTCCGTTCCGGGATAAAAACGCATCAGAGGAATCTCATCCCCAAATTCTATATAATGGCTTTCCAATACCAGCAGATCACGCGTTACTTTAAACAAAGTTTCCAGAGCACGCAGAGGGTCCTTTAAGTGGTAAAGAACTCCCATAAACAATACTATATCGAACTCTCTTTTGAGCTTTTCAGGAACATCAAAGAGATCCATATCATAATGCTCGACCTTCGAGCCCAGTATGGCCTTGGCCACATCAAAGCCTTTATGCCCTTGCAAGTGTTGATCATTATCTATAGCGGTAACCCGCGCCCCTCTCTTCTCACATTCAAAGGAATAAAATCCATCCCACGCACCGACGTCCAAAACGGTTTTTCCATGCAAATTGACTGGAATAAAAGATGATATGATTTTCTGATTATCTAACGTGTTTATCCCGTCTGATATTAGTCCGTCCCCGAAATCAATACTATGGAACCAGAACGGGACGGACGCTACCAGAGTTTCTTTATTTTTATGATCCATTTCTGCCCTCCCTAAGCGATCGCTATCTCGCACCAACAAGGGATCTTATTACATGGTCCCAACCGGCATCCTTCGAAGCAAGGCAGGCAAACCCGCTTTCCCCCATACGCCCGGCCAGCTCCCTATCACAATACAGTTCATTGACTGCCTGGGCCACATCCTTTGGAGCAACAGGCGTCACAAAACCGCTCACTTTATGATCAACAAATTCAAGAGGCCCTCCGGAATCCACGTGCGTGATCACAGGCTTCTTTGATAAGAATGCCTCCATAGTCACATAGCCAAGATCTTCGTCGTAAGGACCGAAATAAACCGCAAGACAGTTAGAATATAGATCTATCTTTTCCTGCTCCGACACGAAACCCAAGTATTCAACCCTGTCCTCAAGACCGCCATCCTTGATCCTTGCTTTCAGCGCTTCCACTTCTTCCCTGCTTCCCGTACCGGAAATTTTCACCTTCACTCCCGGGTCAAGATATTTCGCCGCATCCACCAGGATATTTTGCCTCTTTATCTTGGTTATTCGGCTCGGGCAATATATATAACCACCAAAAGGCCCTCCCCTGAAGGAGAGATGGTTTTTGGGCAGCGAATACAGGGGAACAGAATTTATACCGTTGTATTTTTTAAGCCTTGCAGAAACCGTCCTGGAATTTGAAAATACGGCCCTCGCTTCTTTGATATATCGGTTGTCATGTTCAAAGATCAAAGCCCTGACCTGCTCAGCTTCCGGGTATAAGGCCCTGTCGCTGTATTCTGTGTCCCAAAGATCATAAACGCGGCGATGCTGGTGTATTAGCCAAATAACCTTATTGGGATGTTTGACATAATATGCCGGAAATTTCATGGCTATGACCAGGTCAGCACTGGGAAACTTTGCCTCGGACAGATCTATTCCCCTACAAGCCGTCATAGCGCTGATCAGCCCGTCCGCAGTATAATCTATTATAGGGAATTTCAGGATATCTGCTTCATGCCCCTTTTTTCTTAGCTCTTCGCCAAGCATCTCTGCATGCACTTCTGCCCCACCGCTTATAAAAGGGACCTGCACAGTGGCAATAAGTATCCTCACGATATTACCTCCCGCGAAAATCCGACAGTATCTTTAAAAAACGCTCTTTTATTATATCGCCCTGAAATCTTGATGCGAAATTTTTACTTCCAGCAAACTTAAGATAACCCCTAAAATCTCTACTGCTCGAAAGAACTTTGATCGCCGCGGCATATTCTACCGGGTCGTCAGACAACAACAGCTGGTTGGAGCCGATGGTGTCTGGGATGGCGCTGTCTTTCCTGGCAATAATCGGAATGCCAAAACATTGAGCTTCCAAGATCGGGACACAAAATCCTTCATGTGAGCTCGCACAAACAAAAAGATCGCAACCTTTATAATATGATACAAGCCGCGCGCTGCTGATCTCACCCAATATCTTTATGTTATCGGAAAGCCCAGAATCTTTCACCAGAAAAGTCAATTCTCTGACATACAGGTCCAGACGCCTGTCCTTTTTGCCTATCATGTAGAGACAAATATCATCTCCATAAATGGACACATATGTCTTTACAATATCGACCAGCAACTTGTGTCCTTTATTCGGAGCGTATCTGCCGACAAAGAGAAGTTTCACCCTTTTGTCGTTCTTCAGGCGTTCAAGCAATCTGGGTTCAGGCTGCTGACAGGCAAGTTCTTCCACCCCGTTAAAAGGAGGGCAGACCTCCGTTCTCGATCCCTGTATCCCGGATATATTGAACTGCGAATCACCCACCCAAAGAGCTTCGGGATAATCGATCAAAAAACGTTCCGTCTGTTGCAGGCCGAGCGTACAAAACCGGAAATATTTTTCGTCGTAATGTCGAAAGTAGCCGGGAGGGGTTATGTTGTGGTACTTAAAAACGATCTTGCACTTTGCTTTTTTCAACAGATCCCCTCCGGATTTCCAGTATAGCGAATGATGATAAATCACGATATTGTCGCTGCTCGAGAGCATATCTTCAAGATCTTTTTTGCTGATGCTGTTTATTCCGGGGATAAAGGAATAATCGCAATACACGCGGCACTCGGCCTTATCCTGCAGAACAGAGAGCATTCCTGTCACATCTTTGCTTATCGCATCATTGGCAGCAATGGTCTGCTGCATGATCACAGTGCTCATTCCGATTTATAACCTATGATCGAATAGTCAAGCGACGTCTCGGGCTTTGTGGGATCTTCCGGATGCAGCATAAGCATTTCACACCTGAATTTGTTCTCATGCTCAAACAGGAATTTTAGAAGCTCGGGAGGAACGGGTTTGATATGGGTCGGATCCAGGTAGAATCTGTCCAAAACCGTTCTCTCTCCGCCGGTATACGGGAGTTCAAGGATAAAGATGCCGTCATCCTTAAGGACACGGTGAGCGACCTTGACCAGCTCAATAAGTTCGTTGAATTGAAGATGCTCAGCTATGTGAAAACCCGTTATGCAAGAAAATGAACGGTTTGGCTGGGAATGAAGGTAATCGAGAAAGTTCTGCTTAAACGCCTCAAGTCCTTTTGAACGGGTCTTCTCTACCATCAAGCTGTTCTCATCTACTCCGACACCTTTATACCCGTTCTTTCTAAGCAGCTCCAGCCATTCACCCCTGCCGCATCCCAGGTCAAGCACCCCGGACCCTTTTGAAAATCGTTTTAGATACCCGACATAACGACCGAGCCTCTTGGTGATCTCTGTTTCCGGACCTCGAAAACTATCTTCAAAATCAAAATAAAATTTTTCAAACTGAGAGGTCTTGATCATCGGAGCCCTGATGCTCCGCTTTAACCCGTATATGTCCGAGGATGCAACAGAGATCTCCGACCTTAATGAGTCCGACAAAGCAGTTGCTTCTGCGCGCCACCTATTCAAACCTTCCAGATTTCTTGCAAAACGGGACACGGAATGATTAATCTCCTCGAGTCTTTTAGGCAATAAGAACAACGAAACGGCAACAGTGAGCAAATACCCAAGCAAAGGGATCTTTTTGACGGCTCTTTTGAACCTTAAAAACCGCAAGCCCTTTACGCTCACTCTGAACCTGTTGTTCTTGGCCTCATCGCTGTTGACAAAATTGCTTATGACGGACAGGTCATCAACCCGTCCTGTCCTAAGCATGAGAAGATTGTATTCCATACCTTCGCGATCGGGCTCTCTTCCTAGGATCTTTATATAGCAGGCCCTTAAGAGGTCCTCATGCCCCATGCATAACAGATCAGCGACATTGAGAGATCTCTCATATTTAAAAGGAGAAAGGATCTTGTTTGACAGCCCGATCAAAGGCGCAACTGCAGAATGGAAGGGGTATTTTTTCAGGCGCATATTGATCTTTCTGAAAAAAACCCAAAAATGGGTCTCATGCGGCGTGATGGCCTTGACTTCCAACTGGCTCGTCCCAGTTTTTGCACTGAGCACTTCTTTTTTTATATTCTCGATTATAACGTCAATATTCACCGACAGATGGTCTTCAGACATTTGACATAACTCCGGGATTATTTAGTCAGAAGGACGCAGGCCGCTCCACAGGCAGCCGGCGCTTCGTTGTCATTATACAATAGATGAGACAGCTCCTTTTCTGCGCACATACACCAGCCGTTATCGTATTTGAAAAAATCCTTTCTGAGCAGCCGCATTCCTGAAGCTTTTAAAAGACTGTCTAGCATGTTTTTATCATATTGAATGAACCACCCGTAATCTTTGCTTTTACCAAACGGCATGGTCAGAACCAGTTTTCCGCCGGACTTAAGTATCCTTTTCATTTCAAGGATCGATTCAACATCAGGTCTTTTCCCTCTGCTTACGGTTTCGGCCGCAGGAAGATATCTGCCGTTATCCATACCCACATGCTCTATCGTGGATACGCAGAATATCATATCAAAATAGCCCGTGTCATATCCCGTGTCCCGTATATCAGCGGTCTTCTTGATAAAATCCGGACAGCCGACCGAAGAAATATCTATGCCGTGAAGCTCTTCTATCGGGAGAGCTTTAAGCCTTTTTATGTATTCCGGCGTGCAAAATCCGCATCCAACCTCCAAAACTCTGCGTTCACCGCAATAACAGCTTATAGCCCATGGGATCTCCACAGCCCGCTCGTCAGATCCGGGACTGTATCCGCCGCCGGAGATCTTGAATATCTTCTTTTCAAAAGTCTTTTTTTTCGCCCATTTTACAAGACCGTTAAAAACCGAACTCAACATCGCAAGGCGCCTTTCCGATATCACCGCTGCTGTTTTTGATATCTATCGAATAAGGCCCGTCGCTCCAGGAATATGTTTCCTTCAGGTCTTTTGATACAAAAGCAAAAGAGAACAAAAGACGACCTTGAAGAATGGGAGCTCTCTTCATTCTTGCGGACACGACCCCTTTTTCCGGAAAAATCCCGGCCTTGACCCCTCTGGTATGCGTATTAGTTCCAAAAACGGTACTGCCGTTGTCATCGCGGATAAGCATTCCAAAGACCGGGCCGCTCACAGGAGAAGCAACGCTATAAGCGATATTAATGATGATCTCTTCGCTTGAGTCAAAAGAATCCCGTCTATTGCCACTCGCATCAAAAAAATCCACCCTAACAATCGACATCTTGCCGTTCGGGAACGGCTTGGCGACTGGACCCGCGGAACTGTTTTCGCCGGTGGCCGAGGTATTGCCTCTTAAATATCTCTCTGTAACACGATGCGGATCCCCATATTCCTTGACACACCCCCCCTCCAACAAAACAACGCGGTCGCAATATGAGCATACCGTCTTTGTATCATGACTGACCAGAATAACCGTTTTGCCGTCCATTTTAAAACCGTCGAATACCTTGAAACATTTTTTCTGGAAATCCGCGTCCCCTACCGCAAGGACCTCATCTATCAAAAGTATGGGAGCATCGGCTTTTATCGCGACTGAAAAAGCAAGGCGGGAGAACATGCCTGAGGAATAATTTTTCATCTTAAGGTCCATGAATTTTTCGAGCCCCGCAAATGATACGATCTCATCATATTTTGCATCTATCTGCCTCTTGGTAAATCCAAGCACTGCTCCGTAGAGATACACATTTTCCCGTCCGGTCAGCTCCCCGTTGAACCCGACGCCCAGCTCCAAAAAAGGCGAGATCTTTGCGTTTACCGATACACTTCCTAAATCCGGCGTATATATGCCCGCGATTATCTTCAAAAGAGTGCTTTTACCGGAACCATTGCCGCCAATTACGCCTAAGAATTCGCCTTCCCTTATCGAAAATGATATTTCATTCAAAGCATAGAACGTCTCATAGTTTCGGTTCTTCCACAGGTTTAGCACCGCGGATTTCAAAGTAAATACTTTTTCATGCGGTATTACAAACCTCTTCGATACATCTTTGAGCTCGATCATTGTTCTATTCATATTCTCAGATCTCTTCGGCAAACTTATAAGACCGTCTGTTAAACAGAGCCATGCCTATAGCCAGGATCAATACGACTATTGCCGATGTAATAAGAACTTGAAGCGGTTCCGGACGGCCGCCGTATATGAGTACGGAACGCGAACCGTCTATGATCCCGGCCATAGGATTTAACGCAAAATAAGGGCGGAGTGGATCCGGAATGATAGCTGAAGGATATATTATAGGGGTCAGCCAGAACGATACCTGTATAATAATCCCCCATATGTGCATAAGGTCGCGGTATTTGAGATAGTAGGCGCTAAGAGCAAGAGATAGCCCGAGGCTTAACACTACCAACTGTATTAGATAAATCGGGAAAAAAAGCATGCCGGAAACAAATGAGGCTCCGGTAATAAAAAAGAAAACCGAGAAGATAACAAGATTGATCATCAGGGTAAGCATGGATGTCATATTTGAGGCGAGCACTATCACCCATTTAGAGAAGTTGATCTTTGATATAAGAGGCGCTTTGTACTGTATCGAGGCCATCCCGCTTGTTGTAGACTCGGCAAAATAGTTCCACAATAGTATACCGAGCAGAAGATACAGCTGATAGTGAGATACGCCTTCAAAACGCATGAACACGGAAAAAACCAGATAGTATACGCCAAATACCATCAAGGGATTTAACAGGGACCACAAGTATCCCAGAACAGAATTATTGTATCGCAGCTTAAAATCCGACAATGCGAGTTGAGCGATCAGAAAAACTGTATTGCCGGCAACCTGCCCGCTCATCCAAACGGCATTACCGCCCATTTTATGCTCTCGGCTCATAATGTGATTATTTTACCAGAATCTGCGCATAACAACACATATTTTGCGACTTGCGGAAGTGCTACAATTTAGTTGATGAAAAAGATAATGTTCACCATAATATTGAGCAACTACATGGCACAAGCCGCCGTGCTTTTTGAATCCGCTAAAAAGCACCTTAAAGACTTCGTTCTTTTGATCTATCTACTAGACTGCAAGCGAGATGAAAAAGAGGAACTGGCGGCTTTTGCCGCAGAACACGGGATAGCCATGGATCCGGACTTCCTCAATTCATTGAGGTTCTCTGATGACATAAAAAGGATAGACATGGCGGAAAGAACTGCAAGATACGGCCCAACGGAATTATGCACATCGGTCAAAGCATCGATATTCCTGGAGCTTATTTCTGAGTTCGGCAAGGACAAACACTTCTCTTACTTCGACCCTGATATTCAATTTTATTCCGATTGCGCGTCTTTTTTTGAAGAAGCCGAGAAGCATTCTTTTTATTTGATACCACATTTCCTGGAAGCGCCTGAAGACAACTTTTTTCCCAGCACCACGACTATTCTGATGGCAGGCCAATACAACTTTGGATATGTCGGCATTAATCCTAGAAAAGGCGACGCAACGGAATCTCTTTTATGGTGGGAAAGGCGTCTTGAGAGGGAATGCATCATCGATTTCCACGCACAGATATTTGTCGACCAGAAGTGGGGATGTTTTTTTGCGGACCATCCGGAAACCGGAATATGCCTGTCACCGGAATACAATGCGGCATACTGGAATCTCCACGAAAGGCATTTAGCAAAGACCGGCAATTCGCTCACGGCCTCTAGAATACCGCTGGGATTCTTCCACTTTTCGGGATACGACCCGCTCAAACCTCTGGACATGTCAAAATATCAGACAAGATTTTGTCTAAAAGCCCTGCCTAAGGTTTATCAAGAACTTTTTCTTTCATACGCAGATAAATTGATGTCATTAGGATATGAACGTTGGCAGTCCTTCAAACCGCCGAAAGAGCCGAACAGCCATTCGGGACAAGACGGCCCTGACAAGGATATGTTTTTGCTGGGGCTCTACAGATCACCTGAAGACATCTCACACATGAGACCTTTGAAAGCGGTTATTTGGACAGGCGCTCTGGTCTTGAGAAAGCATATTCAGCTGGCCAAGGTCTTCATAAATACACTGATCCAGAACGGATCATGGCGGGCTGTTAGCGATACTGCAGGTCAGTATGTGCTGTGCATTAGAAGTTTTTTTAAACTACTGTCCCAACATAATAATTCCAAGCAAACACATCAAAATATTCACAGATTTGCAGTTATTGGATATTTTTCTGATGAGTCCGGCACGGGAGAGGGTGGACGGAGCATCGCAAACACCATATTTGAGATATCTGATGACTGCTGCCTATATGATATTAGCGAGACAACCTCTTCGCGAAAACTTGCCAATAACAAGCACAAAGACCGCATCGTCAAGCCGGGAGACGGGGATCGAATAGGGACCTTGATCGTCGCGGTCAATGCCGATAGAGTAAACAGCTTAATAAATTCGGGATATGACAAGCTGTTCCAGAAAGCCGGAAAAAAGATAGGTTATTGGTGGTGGGAAACCGAAGACTTTCCGCGCCGCTGGATCCACGCCAGCTACTATTTCGATGAAATATGGGTCGCCACGGATTTTATAAAACAGGCGCTCGAAAAAGCTCTCCCTGTCCCGGTCAAACTCATGCCTCCTATCCTCGGCCTTGGGATTAAACAAACTTCCTGTCACAAAGAGAAACCGCCATATTTTCTTACGGTGTTCGATGGTTATTCCAGCATACAAAGAAAAAATCCTTTTGGGGCCATAACAGCATTCAAAAAAGCACTGAATAAGTCCGGAAATCCATCCGGCGCGCGCCTGGTCATAAAATCAATAAATTTAAATCCGGAAGAGATCGGAATGATCAAAAGGGCAGCCGATGGGATCCCTTACACTCTGGTCAATGAGTATCTCTCTCAAGAAAAGCTGCATGAATTGATCGGCGGCTGTACGGGTTTTATTTCACTACACCGCTCCGAAGGCCTCGGACTTAATATAATAAACGCGATGCTGATGGAAAAGCCCATAATAGTGACAAATTATTCAGGCAATACGGATTTCACAAACAATGAAAACGCTTATCTGGTTGAGGGCAAATATGTCGAAACGACCATGAAAGACGGAGTATATCAGGGATCAAAATGGATGGAACCGGATACTGACCGTGCGGCGGATGCGATAGCAGAGATACTTACGCAACCGGATAAAGCGTCTGAAAAAGGCCGTCGCGCGAGAATTGACATATTGAGAATATACCGTCCGGAAAGGAGCAAAGAACTTTTTCGCGGCGAGTTGCTATAAAACTTTTATAGGAACCTTTATCCACTTTAAACCGTCTAAAGTTGTGACGCAAAAGCTTGATTTAATATGACAACTAAGACTATAATCCCGTATAGGAGCAATATCATGGGTCCCATGAAAAAACACTGGTTCTTTCTTTTACTGCTAATGGCGGCTCTCCATTTCCTGAGCGGCTGCCGCTACGAGTCGTATCTTATGGTCAAGGACGCGAACAAAAGGGACATCGCGGTCATGCTCAGGGACTATGTCGGCATCAACGGCTACAGCATGACCTATGCCAACGACGAGACCGGCACTTACAGGATAGTGCTCGGGCACACCACCACTAGGTCTGTTGACACCAGTGAGACCTTTACGGTGTACAACACCATCGGGTCCCACGATAACAAAACTCTTATCGGCCAGAGCACCACGGTGAACACGGCCAACCCCACCCGGCAGCTCACGGCGGCGCTTGCCGTACAGATGACCCAGCAGGGACCTGATGTATACCTCAGCGCTCAGTCCGCCGGCGACCTGGACGTCGGGCGCTCTTTCGAAGTCTTCATTGAGTCCCTGAAGAACAAAGGATATCAGCTGGAGATTGTCAGATAGCATCAACAAGCTATAAGCCATATGCTATACACCATAAGCCTTCTATCAATTTGACATATTGATACCTACGTGGTATCATTTAGACATCACCTAAAAGGAGGGAATGCGAATGTACTGCAGAGACTGCGAACAGACCGCGAAGGGAAAGGCCTGCACGACCAGAGGGGTCTGCGGAAAGACAAAAGAGACAGCGGACCTTCAGGACATCCTTATATACATTCTCGAGGGGATCGCCGCTTACGCGGAAAAATTGAAAGCCGCGGACAAAATAACAACGACAGAGACCGACACCCTCATAAAGAGGTCCCTTTTCACCACCGTGACGAACGTTAACTTCGATCCGGACAGGATAAAAGACCTGATAATCAAAGCTTCATCGGCAAAGGACGCCTTGGCCCGGGAATTGGACAAGGCCGGCATCAGCGCAGGAGAGCTGCCCGCTCCCGCCCTGTTCACTCCGGAAAACACGGTGAAGGGGCTTATGTCGCAGGCACCAAACACAAAAAAGATACCTGACAAAGATGAAGACATCATCAGTCTGAAAGAGATACTACTGCTCGGACTTAAAGGCATGGCCGCGTACGCTGATCACGCGCATATCCTCGGTCTTGACGACCCGGACGTTGATCTTTTCTTTTACAAAGGCCTGAACGCCATCGCGGATACAAGCCTGACACAAGAGATCCTCCTGTCCCTGATAAACGAATTCGGACTAGTCAACCTCAAATGCCTTGAGCTGCTGGACAGGGCCAACACGTCCTCGTTCGGGCATCCGGAACCTACCGATGTGGCCGTGGGAGTCAAAAAAGGCCCGGCTATAATAGTATCCGGCCACGATCTTCTGGACCTCAAGCAGCTTCTGGAGCAGACCGAGGGAAAAGGGATCAACATATATACTCACGGCGAAATGCTGCCCGCACTCGCTTATCCGGAACTTAAAAAGCACAAACATCTTGCTGGCCACTTCGGCACAGCCTGGCAGAACCAGAAAAAAGAGTTCGACAATATCCCGGCCGCTATACTCATGACCACCAACTGCATACAGGAACCGCTCCCCAGCTATAAAGACAGGATCTTCACCACCGGACTGGTGGCATTCCCCGGCGTGGCCCACATCCCCGACGGCAGCGGCAAAAAAGATTTCTCGCCCATCATAGCCAAAGCCCTCGAGCTCAAAGGCTTTGAAAAGGACGACCAGCCAGCCCACACCAAGACAGGGTTCGCCAGGAATTCCGTGATATCGGCAGCCGGGACCGTCGTAAAGCTGGTCAACGACGGCAGGATACGCCATTTTTTCCTGATAGGCGGATGCGACGGGGCAAAACCAGGAAGAAATTACTACACCGAACTCGCTGAAAGAACGCCCAAAGACACGGTGATCCTGACGCTTGCCTGCGGCAAGTTCCGTTTTAACACGCTTGATCTCGGAGAAATAGAGGGTATCCCCAGGATGCTCGACTGCGGACAGTGCAACGACGCTTATTCGGCCATAAGGATAGCCCTGGCCCTGGGCGACGCGTTCAAATGCTCGGTGAACGACCTTCCGCTCTCGCTCATACTTTCCTGGTACGAACAAAAAGCCGTATGCATATTGCTCACTCTGCTGTCGCTGGGCATAAAGAACATAAAGCTGGGCCCTACCCTGCCGGCATTCGTATCGCCCAACGTACTTAAGGTGCTTTCACAGAATTTCGGCCTGAAGCCGATAAGTACCGCCGAAAAAGACCTGGCGGAGGCGCTTAAAAAATGAACCTTCTGACAAGAAGGACCGATTACGCCGTTAAGGCCCTGCTAACCATAGCAAAGGCACAAAGGCCCCTTCCGGCCGGAGAGCTCGCGAAAGAACTGTCCATGCCAAAAGCCTTTTTGCGCGGCATACTGCAGACCCTGGCGGCAAAAAAGATCCTGGATTCGGCCAAAGGCCCCTCCGGAGGGTTTTCTCTGGCAAGGCCCGCGCGCCGCATAACTCTCGCGTCGGTAATAAAGGCTTTTCAGGGAGAGCTGTCTTTCAACGACTGCATGTTCAGAAAAAGGATATGCCCCGACCGCGCCGTTTGCCCGCTGAGAAAAGAGATCCTGGACATAGAATCGGCTGTAATTAGCAGATTTGAGACCATAACAATCAATTCGCTGATGAAAAAAATGCAAAAGCGGCGGCCCGGACACTAAAAGTCCGGCGCCGGAAAGGAGATCAAGGCCATGAAAAGGAAGATAATACTGATAGACGAGGATAAATGCAACGGGTGCGGGCTCTGCATAAACGGGTGCCCGGAGGGGGCTCTGGAACTTGTCGACGGTAAGGCCAGGCTGACAAAGGAATTCTACTGTGACGGGCTGGGCGCGTGCATAGGCACCTGCCCTCAGGGCGCCATTACGATAGAGGAAAGGGAAGCCCCCGCGTACGACGAGACCGCGGTGATCGCCAACATAGCCAGGCAAGGCAGGGATGAAGTAGAAAAACATCTTCATCACCTCAAAGAACACGGAGAGGTATTGTATTATAAGCAGGCCACGCAGTGGCTGGACAAAAACGGCGTCGAATACTCAAAAGATACCGGACGCCCCGAGTCCGAGATAGCTTGCAACTGCCCCGGGGTCAAAATGATGGAGTTTGGCCGTGAGAGCTCGGCACAGGAGAGTTCGGGCAGGCAGGCACCTCAGCTGCGGCAGTGGCCCGTACAACTGCACCTGGTATCCCCGTCGGCGCCTTACCTTAAGAACACCGACCTTCTCATCTCGGCCGACTGCGCGCCGTTCGCCTATCCCAATTTCCACGACGACTTTTTGAAGGGGAAAGCACTGGTCATACTCTGCCCCAAGCTGGACGAATCGCATGAAGCTTATATAGAAAAGCTCGCCGAGATCTTTGCGAACAACAACATCAAGTCGATAACAATAGCCAGGATGGAGGTTCCGTGCTGCTATGGGATCAACATGATAGTGCAGGAAGCACTGAAAAAGTCAAAAATGAGCATACCGGTCAAAGATATGGTCGTGGAGATAAAAGGGAAGATCAAAAACTAGTCGAACCTTACGGTCACGATAATGCTTTTTGTAGATGTCAAACTGCCGTTGCTAACCGTCACGGTCAGCGTAACATCCTTTGTAGATGTTACGGTAGGAGCGTTCCATGTCACACTGTTCCCGTCACCCGTGAACGTCCCGCTGGCTCCGCCGCTGCTGCTGGCGCTCCATGAATATGTAAGATCAAGACCATATGGATCGGTCGCAGAACAGGTTAGGGTCAAAGTGCCTCCCGAATCTACCGACGACCCCGAAGCCGCGAGATTGCTTATTACCGGTGCCAACGGATTGACGGCCTCAATATTTATGGACTCGGAAATAGATGCTTTATTTTTATTGGTAACGATAGCCGTCACTGTGTATACACCAGGAGAACTCGGGGCTTTCCATGTCATTTCTGAGCCCCCAGATAAAATACTCCCCCCACTGGCTTCCCATGCATAAGACATGGAGAGATCATTTGGATCGGTCGCTGTGCAGGTAACTTTTGAGGTTTTTCCGACTGCAACAGGATTAGGCAAAGCAACAAGAGAATTAATTATCGGCGCATCGGGATCTACGACAACTATGTTGATGGTATCGCTGACAGAGTTAGTCCCATCGCTGACTGTCAAAGTGACGATATATACTCCTGGCGCGGACGGAGCGGTCCAAACGATACTCTTTCCTGTGTTGCTGGACAGACTCCCGCCGTTCGCGCTCCAGGTATAAGTAAGCGCCAGTCCCGAGCCCGAAGTGGCCTCCGCAGAAATAGAGACAGGGCTTTCAGCTATGACCCTGTTGGAAGGAGAAACCGTTATGCTGGAAATGACCGGCGGCAGGACACCGCAGCCAAAGAAGAGAACGGCAAGCATGAGCAGCGGAATCATACACTTTAAGAAACTCGAGGATCGGTTTGTTTTCTGCCTCATTTTAACTAACGAAATATTACAACATCCACCCGAAAAGTGCAAGAGCAAAGTAAGGATGACGAATGACGGATGACGCAAGACCATATTTGCAGATTAGCTACCCAAAGTAAACGACATTTTCTCTTCATCCATCATCCGTCATCCTTGATCCGTCATTCGTCATCCCTCACAATAATGGCCTATTGACAAAATCACGCATAAGTATATAATAATGTAGTGTTTTAGCATACAAAGGAGGTGAAACAACATCCGGTTTATGCTGGAACGGG
>CAZRTO010000026.1:0-18648 GCA_964603025.1 uncultured bacterium
GATGTTCGCGGACACTGCCCGCGTCAGATGGATGCACCTGGGAGGCAGATAAGTGGGCAACATAAGAGTCCTGGGAAATACGCCGTTATTCAGACAGCAGCTTCAGATACAAGGCAATACCGCGGCGTTCAGAGCTCTTGCATTGAGCGAAAGGACGGCACTAAAAGCCTTTGAAATAATGGGCCAGGTCCGCCCGCAGCTTACTGAGCTTACTATAAACTCGAAACAGGCGCCATGCGACTGGGTCACCAAGGCCGACACTTCGATACAGGCAGAACAGATAAAGAATATTCTTGCCGAATTCCCGGAGCATAAGATGATCGCGGAAGAGGAGCATGACGACAGCTTAAGTGCCGATGCCTCTGACAGGGATATCTGGTATCTGGACGGCGTTGACGGAACCGCCGCTTTTGCTAGAAAGACGGAGAACGTATTCGGACAGATGGACTATCTGTTGCCCGGTTTCGTGCAGTTTGGCATGCAAATGGCGTATCTCCATGACGGGATCCCTGTGTATTCGGTGTTTGCTGCCCCGGAAATGGATATTGACGGTCTGGGTTATTCCATATTTGAAGCTGTCGACGGCATTGAAGGCGCATTTTTGAACGGGAACAGAATATCTTTCTCGGCTGTCGGGCCTTTGAGCGATTCCATATCATTTATTTCTTTGAGAGGAGAGCCCAGTGAAACAGAACTAAGAGAGCATCTCATCAGCCGGGGTGTTACCGGCAGGTGTGTGACCAGATCGGTCTCTACGGGATCGGAATTCGCACTGTTATTACAGCGACCTCCGGCCCTGGACCGTTTTAATCTGGTAGTTACCGAAAGGGAAAAGCCGTGGGACCTCATGCCCGGAGCATTTTTGATCGAGAAGGCGGGCGGCGGCATAAGGTTTCTGGACGGGACCGGTGTTTTTCCGTTCAATCTTGACTGCTTAGGCGCTGACGGCAGGTCTCAGCCTGTTGCGGCGGCTTCGCTTTCGAACCTGTCTTTTGTTCTGAGCTTGGTGAAAGAATTCAGTACAGGGCGATCCTTCTAAACTCCGGACTCGCTTTTTCTCCAAAAAGACCGATCAGCTCCTGGGCCTTGAGCGACCCGAAATTATCGCATTGTACCGCTATTGCCAAAGTATCCCCGTTTTGCGCGATCTCTCTTATCATGGGCCTTATGTTCAATTCTTTATCTTTGCGTCTGGCCGTGATCTCGCGGGACGCAAGGATCTCTTTTATACGTTCTTTAAGGTCGCCTAGAGCTTTTGTCGTATAAGCCGCGGTCCTTATTTCCGCGGTCAGGGAAGCTTTTGCCAAAAAGACGTTCACGGCTTCCGTTATCTCAATGCCGGGAGGGAGAATATCGTTAAGCCGTTCTTTTACGACCAGGGGGTTCGTCCATCTTTCCAGATATATATCAAGATACTCGCACTCTGAACTAAATCCCAGCGGCAGCGGCGGACCGAACGACAGCTTTTGCCTAGGATTGAAACCTTCGGAATATGCCGCGGGCAGATCTGTCCTTCGAATAGCGCGCTCCCACAGTCGCACCATGTCGAGATGGCCGATAAAAGGCAGTTCCTTTTTATATTTAATTCTTACTCTTTGCATTTTATGATCGTTGAGGGCGGCTCTAGAGTCGCCCCTACTGCAATTGCCGCCTCCCATTTGGAAAAGTCAAAGTGCTCGGCCCAATTGTCGAACTTGCATCCCGACCTGAACGCTTTCAGCAAAATTTTTCCGGTCTCCCTGCCGCCTGTGGAAAGAAGTCCTTCGATCGTGCTCATTCCTCTGTCGTGCCATTTCAACTCTATGCTTTTATGCCTCAAATTCTCTTTTAGACGGTCCTGTTTCTTTTTTATGGTCTCAAGATCGATCATCTTTTCGGTTTCGAACGGAGTGTTCTTTTTGGGGATGAACGTAGAGACGTTCACGACGATCTTTGCCCTCGAGCTTATAGCTCTGGCTTCTTTTATCAATGTATACGCCAGGTCCACTATGCCGTTAATGTCCTCGTCGGTCTCGGTGGGAAGACCTATCATAAAGTAGAGCTTGATACGGTTGGATCCGCTTTTCACGGCCGTCTTTACGGAATTTACTATCTTTTCTTCCGTAAGGTCCTTGCATATAAGGTCCCTCAATCTCTGGGTGCCGGCTTCCGGGGCGATAGTGAACCCTGACTGCCTCACCGATAAGACGTCCCTGGCCGTTTGTTCGCTCAAGGTATCGGCTCTGAGCGATGGAAGAGAAAGCGATATCTTTTTAGGCGCGAAGGTCCTGCCAAGCTCAGACGCTACTTCGTTAAGATGCGGGTAATCGCTGCTTGAAAGGGAGACCAGCGACACCTCCTCAAAGCCGGTGTTCCGCACGGTCTGTTTTGCGATCTCTATCACCTTTTCCGGCTTTAATGTCCTTACCGGCTTATTGACCGCCCCGGCCTGGCAGAACTTGCATCTTCTCGGACAGCCTCTCATTATCTCTATCGTCGCGCGGTCGTGTACTATTTCAATGAACGGGACGATAGGGGATGTAGGATAATCAATGGTATTTATGTCTTCTACGATACGGCGTTTGACTTTATTGAATTCGTTAAAATTTGGGACGTAGACACCTTCTATTTTCGCCAGAGATTGGAGAAGGACATTTCGTGAAATGTCCTTACAATGATTATAAGTATCCGCAATTTCCAAGATCACTTCTTCCCCGTCGCCGATGACGAACGCGTCTATGAAATCTGCCAGCGGCTCGGGATTGTTGGTGCAGGCGCCTCCGGCTATTATCAAGGGGCAGGACCCATCCCGTTCGGACCCGTTGATAGGGATGTGTGACAGTTCAAGCATGTTTAGGATGTTAGTGTAAGTCAGTTCGTTTTGTGCCGAGAATCCGACCACGTCGAAATCTTTTACCGGGGTCCAGCTCTCCAGCGAGAATAAAGGAAGAGAGTTCTCTCTCATCTTATCTTCCATATCCGTCCAGGGGGCATAGAACCTTTCAGCCACGATATCGGCGCGAGTATTGAGTATGTGGTAAAGTATCTGGAGTCCCAGGTTGGACATGCCGATCTCGTAGGCATCCGGATAGGCGAGGGCGAACTTTATCTTTTTATCATGCGGCTTATGTATTGAGTTAAGTTCATTGCCTATGTATCTGCCGGGTTTTGTTACCAGGGGCAGTATTTTCTCGATCTTGTCGCGCATACAATAATGTTATCACTGTTTTGCGGTTCAATAATGACGTAGGGGTGGGTTTCAAACCCACCCCTACCGATGAAAACAAACGGATGGATCGTTACACAACTCCCTGGTCTATCATGGCGTCGGCAACTTTTACGAACCCGGCGATATTGGCACCGTTCACATAGTTGATGAAACTGCCTTCTTTGCCGTATTTAACGCATGACTCATGGATATTTACCATGATTTCGTGAAGTCTCTTGTCGACCTCTTCTCTGCCCCAGGACAGCCTCATGCTGTTCTGGCTCATCTCAAGTCCGCTGGTCGCCACTCCTCCGGCATTAGCGGCTTTTCCGGGGCCGTAAAGTATCTTTGCGTTAAGGAATACCTCGACGGCTTCCGGGGTCGACGGCATGTTGGCGCCTTCGGACACGCATATGCAGCCGTTCTTAACGAGGGTCTTTGCATCGCTTTCGTCGATCTCGTTCTGGGTGGCGGATGGGAAAGCTATATCGCATTTTTCTACCCACGGCCTTTTCCCTTCCACGAACTTGCAATTGAACTTGTCGGCATACTCTTTTATTCTGCCTCTTTTTACGTTCTTAAGTTCCATGACAAAAGCGAGCTTTTTTTCATCTATTCCTTCAGGGTCATGAACATAGCCGCTCGAATCAGACAAGGTTACGCATTTTCCGCCCAGCTGTGTGACCTTTTCAACTGTGTATTGAGCTACATTGCCTGAGCCGGAGACCGCGCATATCTTACCCTTTAGGGATTCTCCGCGGGTTTTGAGCATTTCCTGGGCGAAATAAACACATCCGTAGCCGGTGGCTTCGGGCCTGATCAGGCTTCCGCCCCAGTTAAGTCCCTTGCCGGTGAGTACTCCGGTGAACTCATTCCTTAATCTTTTGTACTGGCCGAACATGAACCCTATTTCCCTGCCGCCTACGCCGATATCGCCGGCCGGGACGTCGGTGTTGGGTCCAATATGCCTTTGAAGTTCGGTCATAAAGCTCTGGCAGAAGCGCATTACTTCATTATCGGATTTTCCTTTTGGATCAAAGTCCGATCCGCCTTTGCCGCCGCCCATCGGCAGGGTCGTGAGGCTGTTCTTGAATACCTGCTCAAAGGCCAGGAATTTCAGAATGCCCAGATTGACGCTCGGATGGAACCTGAGGCCCCCTTTGTATGGCCCGATGGCGCTGTTCATCTCGATCCTGAATCCCCTGTTGACCTGCACATTGCCTTTATCGTCCGTCCACGGCACGCGGAATAATATCACTCTTTCGGGTTCAACGATCCTTTCAAGGATATTGGCGTTTTGATATTTCGGGTTCTTTTCAATATAAGGGAATATGGATTCTACGACCTCTTGAACTGCCTGGTGGAACTCAAGCTCGCCGGCATTCTTTTCGCGGACCTTTTTCATGAACTCTTCGATCTTTTTGGACATGATAATCCTCCTTGGCCTATGCGGCATCGCATAAAAATAATGTGTTTTCGGCGGGCCCGCATAACAGCATCGTTACCGGCCTTCAGCCACATTAGATTTTAGCATAATAAGGCGGCAAAAAGGGGGTAGAGGCTACTTTGCGACGATGTTCAGGAGACGGCCGCCGGCGAATATTGTCTTGACGACGGTTTTGCCGTCCAGAGCCTGTTTTATTTTTTCTCTTTCAAGGGCTATTGAAACAACATCTTTTTCGCCTATGCCGGGACTTGCGCTTATTCTGTCCCGCAGCTTTCCGTTTATTTGTATCGGGATCTCTATTTCAGTGTCTTTGGCCAGATTCTCATCATGCTTGGGCCATGGCTGAGAGGTGATGGACCCTTCATTACCGAGAATTTGCCACAGCTCTTCGCAGATGTGAGGGGCAAAAGGAGACAGCAGGAGCAGGAGTTTTTCCGCGCAGTCCCTGTCGAACTTTTCCGACTGCATAATGTTTACCAGCTCCATGATCTTTGCTATCGCCGTATTAAAAGAGAATCTTTCTATGTCTTCCGTCACGCCTTTTATGGTTTTGTGGAGTTTTTTGGTCACCCCCTCACTCCCGGCCCCTCTCCCGCTTGCGGGAGAGGGGTGGCCGAAGGCCGGGGTGAGGGCTATTAGCCTCCATACCCTTGTCAAGAACCTGTAGCTGCCTTCAACTCCCGCGTCGCTCCATTCCAGCTCCCTTTCGGGGGGGGAAGCGAACAATATGAACATTCTGGCCGTATCGGCCCCGTACTTTTCGACTATATAATCCGGGTCAACAACATTGCCTTTGGACTTACTCATTTTTGCGCCGTCTTTTACGACCATTCCCTGTGTCAAAAGGTTCTTGAACGGCTCATCCACAGGGACCAGCCCCAGGTCGTGCAGGACTTTGGTGAAGAACCTTGAATAGAGCAGGTGCAGTATGGCGTGCTCTATACCGCCTATGTACTGATCAACAGGCATCCAGTACTTCAGGTCTTGGAGGTCAAAAGGTTTTTCCGGATCTTGGGGGTTTATGTAGCGCAAGAAATACCAGGAAGAGCAGTTGAACGTATCAAGCGTGTCAGTTTCTCTTTTGGCTTTTTCACCGCACTGCGGGCAGGTTGTGTTCACGAATTCTTCGGAAGCTGACAGCGGGGAGCCTCCTTCACCGGTAAATTTGACGGCATAAGGCAGTTTTACGGGCAGATCTTTTTCCGGGACTGGAACCGCGCCGCATTTTTCACAATAGATCACGGGGATCGGCGCGCCCCAGTACCTTTGCCGTGATATGAGCCAGTCCCGAAGCTTATAATTAGTTTCTCTTCTGCCGACTTTCTTTTCGATCAGCCAATCGGTTATTGCGCGGATGGCGTCGTTGGAATTCATCCCGTTAAATTGGGAGGAATTTATCATGATGCCGGGGTCGACGAAGGCACCCTCACCCGGCCTCACCCCGGCCTTCGGCCACCCCTCTCCTAAAGGAGAGGGGCTGTGAGACAAGGTTTCTTTGCTCCCCCTCTCCTTTAGGAGAGGGGGCTGGGGGGTGAGGCAATTATCGGGTACGATAACTGTCTTTACCGGCAATCCGAATTTCTTGGCGAAATCAAAGTCCCTCTGGTCGTGCGCGGGGACGGCCATGACCGCGCCGGTGCCGTATTCCATCAATACATAATCCGAGGTCCATATGGGTATGCGTTCGTTATTGGCCGGGTTTATCGCGTAGGCACCGGTGAACACCCCGGTCTTTTCATCGGAGATTTCTCTGGAAGATTTTTTTGCTTCTTTTGTTCTTGCGACATACTCTTTTACGGCAGCGTGCTGGGGAGTCCCATGCGAGAGCTCAAGCGTCATCGGGTTTTCCGGGGCCAGCGTCATATATGTGACACCAAAGAGCGTATCCGGCCTTGTGGTGAAAACCTCGAGTATTTTGTCAGAGTTATCTATTTTGAACGAGATCTTTGTCCCTTCGCTTTTGCCTATCCAGTTGCGCTGCATTATCTTTACGGAATCAGGCCATCCAGCCAGCTTATCGATGTCGCTCAGCAGCTTGTCCGCATATGCCGTGATCTTAAAGAACCATTGTTCAAGATTTTTTTCTTCCACCTTGCTGTCGCAGCGCCAGCACTTGCCTTCTTTGGCCTGTTCGTTGGCCAGTACTGTCTGGCAGGTGCCGCACCAGTTAATAGCGGCTTTTTTTCTGTAGGCAAGCCCGGCTTTATAAAATTGAAGGAATATCCACTGAGTCCATTTGCAATAATCTTCTTTGCATGTAGTGACCTCTCTTGACCAGTCGTAGGAGAGTCCGAGCCTTTTCAGCTGTACTCTCATCTGATCGATGCATTTTTCGGTCCAGTCCTTCGGGTGCGACCGGTTCTTTATGGCCGCGTTCTCCGCCGGCATACCAAAAGCGTCCCAGCCTATTGGATGGAGTACGTTGAACCCCCGCATTTTTTTGTACCGGGCGACAATGTCTCCTATCGCGTAATTCCTGACGTGTCCCATATGAATGGCGCCTGATGGGTATGGGAACATTACGAGGTCGTAGAATTTGGGCTTGTCGCTTTTGTTGGACGTAGCGTTTATACGGTTTTTTTCCCAGTATTCCTGCCATTTTGTCTCGATCGCGCGAAAATCGTAGTCTGACATGTCAAATATTATTATATATGTGCGTGATATAATAGTCAAAAATCCTCACCCCGCCCCGACACGTCGGGGCACCCCTCTCCACTTTGTGGAGAGGGGAAGGCGCGGAGCGCTGGGGTGAGGCGGGTGATTAAATGAAATACAGCCAACCAGATAAACACGGTTATTTCGGCAAATTCGGGGGCGCTTTTGTTCCCGAGACGCTGGTCCCGTGCGTTGATGAGCTGAAAAACGCATATTTTTCTGCCAAACAGGATAAAAGGTTCAAAAAGGAACTTGCCGAGTATCTCAAGGATTTTGCCGGGCGACCGACCCCTTTGTATTTTGCTGAAAGATTGTCACGGCTCTACGGCTTCAAGGTCTATCTAAAGCGTGAGGACCTCTGCCACACCGGGGCTCACAAGATAAACAACTGCATCGGACAAATGCTGCTGGCCAGAAGCATGGGGAAAAAGAGGATAATCGCGGAGACCGGGGCTGGACAGCACGGCGTGGCTACCGCTACCGTTGCCGCGCTTTTCGGTCTTAAATGCGTGGTGTATATGGGATCGGATGACATCAAACGCCAGGCTCTCAATGTTTACAGGATGAATCTTCTCGGAGCAGAGGTCCGTTCCGTGGATACAGGGACCAGGACCCTGAAAGAGGCCGTTAACGAGGCGCTCCGGGACTGGATGGCAAACGTAAAGGATACCTTTTACGTAATAGGCAGTTGTATCGGGCCCCATCCGTATCCGCTTATGGTCAGAGATTTTCAATCCGTGATAGGTTCCGAGACAAAAGAACAGCTCAAACAAAAGGAAGGGCGGCTACCCAGGACCTTAGTCGCCTGCGTTGGGGGGGGCAGTAATTCGATCGGCATGTTCTATCCCTTCATCGATGATAAAAAGGTCTCCATGATAGGAGCGGAGGCCGGAGGCAAGGGGATATCGTCAGGCAGACATTCAGCCGCTGTCATAGGGGGGGCTCCGGGGATACTCCACGGGACCCTAAGCCGGGTCATGCAGACCAATGACGGACAGATCTCGCCCACACATTCGGTATCTGCCGGTCTTGATTACCCGGGCGTCGGGCCTGAGCACGCTTATCTTTATTCAACGGGCAGGGTCAAATATGTCCCTGTAAGCGACGAACAGGCCGTTGAAGCTTTTCATCTGCTTTCGGAAATAGAAGGGATCATTCCGGCGCTTGAGTCTTCCCACGCGGTAGCTTATCTGAAAAAACTGCGCGGGAAACTGTCCGGAAAGGATATTGTCGCCGTTTGCCTGTCAGGTAGGGGAGACAAGGATCTGGACATTGTGAAGAAGCATAAAGCTATAAGCCATAAGCTATAAGCTGTAAGCGGAGATGTCATGAATTTGATAATGCTTTTGTTTGTCTTTGTTCTCGGGCTTTTTATCGGGAGTTTTCTCAACGTATGCATATGCAGGCTTCCCAAGGAGGAGTCTATAGTATTTCCGCCTTCCCATTGCCCTAAATGCAAGAAAAGGCTCGGGATCCCGGATCTTATGCCGGTGTTCAGTTATTTGATCCTTCGGGGCAGATGCCGCTATTGCGGCGATAGCATATCCTTCCGGTATCCGCTGGTTGAGATCTTAACAGGGATATTATTCGTTGCGGTATTTTTCAAGTTCGGTGCGGTGCCTGACATATTTTTCCATTTCATATTCATATCGATACTTGTCGGCGTCACGTTCACCGACATCGAGACCCAGACCATACACGATTATTTTCCTTTTACCGGGATCGCTGCCGGGATACTCTACGGGCTCTATTCCGGGTCGCTGACCGGGTCGCTGGTCGCAACGGCGGCCGGGGCAGGGGTTTTCATAATTATCAGGTCTCTGGGCAAATTTCTGTATAAGAGAGAGGCTATGGGAGAAGGGGATGTTCTGCTCGCGGCCATGATAGGGGCTTTTCTCGGCCCCGCCACCCTGATCGTTTCTATAGCCCTGTCGTTCCTTATGGGGGCCGTATTTTCGATAATTTTGCTGGCGTCCGGAGCTAAAAAAAGAGGGGAAGAGATACCTTTCGGGCCTTATCTTGCCGCTTCGGCGGTAATTGCGCTGTTTTGGGGTGATGCCATATGGCGCTGGTATCTCGGGCATTGAAGAGGATCCGCAACCTTGTAGAACCGGCCGGGAATTGGTATTATCTAGATTGGTGGGTAAATGCCTGAAAAACTGCAGAAATATCTTGATCTTGCGATAGAAATATCTTTCTATGCTCTTGTTTTGTTCGCGCCTCTGTTCTTTGACAGGCGCATCGGCATAGTTTTTTCTCTGAGCAAAGCGACCTGGATCAGGGCCTGGACGCTGATCATTCTCGGACTTATAGCCACAAAACTGCTGTCATCCAAAGGAAGCCGGTTCATAAGGTCCCCCCTGGATATTCCCGTGCTGACTTATATACTTGTGGTCGCCGCATCAATGCTCGTTTCCATAAATGTCTGGATCAGTTTTATAGGATCTTACGGACGTTACGAGGGGTTCATCACCATACTCAATTATGTCATTGTCTTCTTCCTTACCGTGAACTACATTGACACAATAGAAAAGAAGCGCAGGGTCATGGTGCTTGCCCTTATCTCTTCGCTTATCATGGGGCTTTACGGAGTCATACAAAGAGCCGGCGCCGACCCTTATATGTGGGGAGGCGTGGTCACCAACGAGAGGGTCATTGCCACGATAGGACAACCGAACTTCCTCGCTGCTTATCTCGCGATGGCTTTTATTATGGGGATCTATCTCCTTTTTACTCTCAAAAAGAACCGCCCGCCCTATATAAGGCGGGCAGACACGCCGTCTGATTTGAGACAACATAAAAAGCAGAAGTTCCGGGACAAAAAAAAGCCGCGCAATAACAACTTCTCGTCCATTTTGTTCAACTGGGACGAGGTGCTATTCCAGTTCAAGATCGTTTCGGCCTTCATTAGCGTCCCGGCGCTTTTTGTGTACGCGCTTTATTATGTCGACGGGAATGTCTATTTTTTCAACTGGCTTGCGGTCTTTTTTATGATCGTCATGCTGGCGGTTTATTTTGCTTTCCACTTTGAGCATTTGGATCACAGGATCTCGGCGCTCCTTTTGACGGGTTCTCTCATCGTAAATCTCGGCGGACTTTTGTCCACGCAGAGCAGGGGCGGGATAATCGGTCTTGCCTGCGGACTGGTGGTGTTTGCGATACTGTGCGGCCGCGAAACCCTTTATGAGCACAGGCTCAAGATAATTATCGCGGGAGTCTCGGGCGCGTTGATCGCGGTCGTATCCTTTGCAACGATAGGAGCAACGCAGCTTGGCAGATTTGTCGGGGAGATACAGATATCTTCCAGCGGGGATGGCGCCAAGGTTGAGGTGCGTGCTGCGGCGGGCAGCAGGATAGAGACATGGACGAGCTCATTCCACGTTATATCCGACAATATACTTTTTGGCATCGGGCCCGAAGTCGTCAAGATGAGATTTCCGCAGTATGAAACGCCAAAATTCAGGTTCAAGGAAGCTTTTCACGTAAAACAGGACAGGGCCCACAACGAGACCCTGGATATGGCGGTGACCAGGGGAGCACTGGGGCTTGTAGTATATGTATGGCTGCTTTTTTCGGTTTTCAGCCTGGGCTTGAAACTGATGAAGGACGATCCTTCCAGGAATGTGCTGACGGCCGCCTTGCTGGGGGCCGCGGCGTCGTATCTGGTGCAGAATCAGTTCAGTTTCGGTGTCGTGGCGATAACCTCACTGTTCTGGATCATTATGGGAATGGTCCCTCGAGAGCAGGAGAGGGCTCAGACAAAGCCATCCTCCGTAAAAGTCGAACTTATGATAGTCGTGTGGATTGTGATAGCCGTATTGCTATACGCGTCTTCCTTCCCATATATCGGGGATAAATACTTCAAGACCGCACAGAACTTTGCCGCCGGCGGACAGTATGAACAATCTTTCGATAATTTTGAACGCTCACTGAAATTCATGACGTTTGACGGAGGATATTACACGCATTACGGCATGACCATACTGAACAGCCGGGTAGGCCAGCCTCCGGACGCGGACCTTATGCGCAAGTCCATCGATGTGTTCTCGCGAGGGCAGAAAGCAGACCCTTATAATGCGGACAATTTCTATATGTCCGGAAGGGCGCATATAATACTCAATGACATGGGCCAGGGAGATCATATAAAGACCGCTGAAGATTTCAGTCAAAAAGCCATCATCATAGATCCTTATTATTCCGAGGCTTATCAGAACCTGAGCTATATCGCCGAAAAAAGGGGAGACCTGAAGAAAGCGATAAACATGTATGAAAAAGCCTTTGAGGCCAAGCCAGTGAATCCTGATATAGGCATATCCATATACAGGTATTACAAGGGGATGGGCCGGGAGAAAGAAGCTTTTGCGGTCCTGGAGCGCCCTCTTGAGATAGAGCCCGCCAACGAAGTGCTGCTCGTTCTTTTAGGGGACCTTTACAGAGAGTCTGGTCTGAACGATAAAGCGCTTGAGAAATATAATGCCGCCCTGTCCGTAAAACCTTCCGATGTCACTGCCATGGTGGGCATCGGGATGGTCCTTCTTCAGACAGGAAAGGACGAAGAGGCTTTTGGGAGATTCCAGGAGACAATGATGATAGCCCCGGACAATCCGATACTTCATAACGGGCTGGGGGCATATTATCTAAAAAAAGGCGACAGGAATAGAGCTGTGCAATCCTTCAGGCAGGCGCTGTCTTTGGACGGCTCCAACGAATTTGCCAGAAGGATGTTAGAATTGCTCAAGTAAAAGCGATGAAAAGTCCATCATCTGTCCGCTATGGTCTGGTCTTTCTCCTGTTGGCAATATCCCTTGCCTTTGTGGTGGTCAAAAGGGCCGTCGACCGCTATGAAGCTCTGGACCGTCTTTCGATACGGCTCTCCGATGAGATAGGGAGAGAGCGCGAGCGCAACAAAGCCCTTTTGGCGAGATTGCGGGAACTTGAGACTGACAGATATGTTGAACTCCTGGCAAGACGCAGGCTGGGATATGTAAAGTCAGGGGAATCGGCTTATAAGGTGATGGAAAAAGCCGGGCGTTAGCCGTTGTGGTGGAATTGGTATACACGAGGGACTTAAAATCCCTTCCCGGTTACGGGATGTCGGTTCGACTCCGACCAACGGCAGTTCTACTTTATTTCGAGAGTTTCGATCTTTGAAAGAAGCATGTTCCTGTTTATGTTCAATATCTTTGAGGCCGTCTGCATCTCAAAATTGCATTTTTTCAGTATCTTGAGTATGAACTCTTTTTCAAATACCGATGTCAGGCTGTCCAGCGAGAGCCCCGAAGCTTCATCTATATAAGAGAAAGCAGGGGACCACAAGAGAACGCAAAAAGGCAGATCAAGGCAGGTTATGGCTTCGCTGGCGGTGGCCGTTACGGCTTTTTTGAGTGTATTGTTTATCTCGTCGTAATTGCCCGGCCAGGGGTACGCCCTTAGTATCTCCATGGCGTCAGCGCTTATTTCCCTGACTTTTCTTCCGGCGGATCTGGCATGCCTTTCGATCAGCTCCTGGCATATTTCCGGTATGTCCTCGCCGCGGGACCTGAGCGGAGGGATGAGCAGTGAATCGCCGATAATGCTTTCCAGCAGGGACTTTTGCGGAGAATCCTGGGAATAAATCTCTTCCGACGAAGAAAAGATGAGCCTTACGTCAGCAGGGATGTCCTGTGAACTGCCGTGCCTTCTTGCCGTCTTTTTCTCGGCTGCTTCTGCAAGCGCTCTGACAAGCCCTTCCGAGGCATGTTCGATGTTGTTTATAAGTAGCGTGCCTTGCGAAAAACGCTCAAAAAGGCCGGAGCTTTTATCAAGGTCGTAGACGGAAGTGCCTTTGCCTGAACCGAAAAGCCGCACATAGATATCTTTTTCGTCCATTCCCGGGGTCAGGTCAATGATCCCGAACCCCGAGTCTTTACGGCGGCTTGAAGAATGGATCATATAGGCTACAGCCTCTTTTTCGGTGCCGGGTTCTCCCAATATCAGCACGGGATCTTCGGAGCCGGATAATTGCATCGCTCTGTCCGTCATGGATTGCAATACTTTGCTCTGTCCGGTCAGTTCCGGTAGATGCCTAGTCCCGTCCAGGTCTTCCCGGAGACTTGAAGCCGATGTTCTCAGCTGTTTTTTACGGGTCAGGGCTTTTGCCATGGAGATGATCTGGGAGACATCAAACGGTTTTACTATGTAATTGTTCGCTCCTATCTTGACCGATTCTCCGGCTTTTTGGACATCATTGACCGCGGTGACCATTATGACCTCTATGGAAGGGTCGATCTTTTTGAGTCTTTGGAGGGTTTCCATGCCGTCCATTCCGGGCATCCGTATATCTAGGAATACGAGGTCTATTTTGTGGTCAACGGCCTTTTTTAAGGCCGCTTCTCCGGTGGATACCGAAATGAGGTCGTAATCATCCTGAAGGATCAGGGAAAATGATTCCCTTATGCTCTCTTCATCGTCGACTATAAGTATGCAGGGCTTGTCGCTGTTCATGCATTAAGCTCATCGGCTTTGGCGAACCGGTCTATTATCAGAAGCGCCTGGCGTCTCAATTCGGTATCGGCCAGTATGCTCCCGGATATCGATTTTACCATCATCCCGGACTTTTTTCCATCAAGAATGCCGCTGCCGAACTCACAAGCCAGGGCGGCTTTGACCATTTTTTCGATGGCTTCAGGGATGGTATCGGACAATCTGAGAAGCTCGGAGAGCATTTTTTCGAAGGACTCGATCTTCTCTTCGTCCTTTATGCCGAACAAAAGAGCCGCTTCCTGCGGCGCGGGCCGTTTCGCGATTCGGGCCTGCTGTAGTCCTTTTTCCTGCATTTCTTAAGCCCTCCTTCCCTGATTTTCTACAATGATACAGCAATTTTACCGCCAGAGCATCCCTTAGAGCTAAATGCTTTTCATTGTCTTTTCCAAAGCACAATAAAATGTGCAGTGACCGCACATTTTATTGTGCTTATGCATCCTCAGCCCCTTTTTTTTCTATCTGAGCGAGTGTATTGCGGTGGATGCCCAGCATTTTTGCCGCTTTTGCCTTATTGCCTCCGGCCTTTGAGACTATTTTTTCTATCAGGCTCTTTTCAAAGGCGATCGTAGCCTCTTTGAGGCTTTTAAATTCCATTTCAGGCTCGGTCATCGCGTCCTGGCATCTGGTCATTTCCTGCGGAAGGTCCTCTTCTTCTATGGTCGCTGTTTTGCTCAATACCACCAGCCTTTCGACCAGGTTCTCGAGTTCGCGGATATTCCCCGGCCAACGGTAGGTGACGAGAAGGCTCATGGCTTCGGGGGAGAATCCCTTCACGTTTTTGCTGAACGCCGCGGAATATTTTTTGAGGAAATAATTGGCCAGCAGCTCTATGTCCCCTTTTCTTTCCCTGAGAGGAGGCACCACTACGGGTATAACGTTAAGCCTGTAAAAAAGGTCTTCCCTGAACTTGCCGTTCTCGACCGCTCTTTTCAGGTCTATGTTCGTGGCGGAGATTATCCTTGCATCCACCCTGATCGGTCTTTCGCCTCCCAGGCGCTCTATGGTCTTGTCCTGAAGGACTCTCAGCAGTTTTGCCTGCATTGATGCGGGAAGAGTCCCCACCTCGTCCAGAAAAAGGGTCCCGCCGTCGGCCATCTCGAACTTGCCTATATATCTTTCAAACGCCCCAGTAAAAGCTCCTTTTTCATGTCCGAAAAGCTCGGACTCTATGAGATTTTCCGGTATCGCCGAACAGTTGACGGCCACGAAAAGCCTGTTGTGCCTTTTTGACAGGGCGTGTATATGTCTGGCTGCCAGTTCCTTGCCGACGCCGGTCTCGCCGAATATCAGAACGGTGGAAGGGCTCTGCGCCACGGTCTCCAGCATTGACAGCATTTCCCGTGTTTTGGCGCTGGCGCCGACGATCCGGTCTTCATGGCCTACAGCCGATGCTTTCAAATAAATGTTCTCTTTTTGCAGCGAAGTCTTTTCTATGGCCTTTTCGGTCAGCTGCATCAACTCCTCGATATTGAAAGGTTTTGTGACATAGTCGTAGGCCCCGAGCTTCATAGCGTGAACAGCGGTCTTTACCGAGTTGTCGGCGGTGATCATTATAGTATTTACCGTGTCGTCTATCCTTTTTATCTCCTTGAGCAGTTTGAGCCCCGTTGTGTCCGGCAGATGGACATCCAGCAGCACGAGGTCGAAATTTTCCTTGAGCATCTTTGACAGCGCGCTTTTGCCGTCGGCGGCTTCGGATATCCGGTATCTGTCCTTCAGGGTCATTTTTATGGATTCCCTGACTCCTCGTTCATCATCCACAACAAGTATGTGTTTCTTGTGAGGCGTCATTTCTTCTTTCTCCGTAAGGACGTGCCGAGCGAAAGCTTTTTCCTGTAATCGGATACCGTACGCCTTTTTAGGGCTATGCCTTTTTCCGCCAGTTTTTCTATTATCCGGTCGTCTGTATGCGGCCTTTTCGGATCTTCTTTTGACAGGATCTCCGAGATCTCGTGACTTATATGCGCGGCGGTCAGTCCCATGGTGCGTCTAGGACAGAGGCATTTTATTTTAAGTATCCCGACAGGGGTTTCCATGTACTTTTCAGAAACAGCCCGGCTTATGGTGGACGGATGCATCCCGAATTCTTCCGAGAGCTCTTTTTGGGTCATTGGAAGAGGGAACTTTGACCTTCCTTCGAGATAATCTTTCTGTCTTTCCGCGATCTTTGCGACGATCTTCTGCATGGTCTCGTATCTTTTGGATATTTGCTCCACAAGCTCTTTAGCTTTTGCCATTTTTTCGTTTATATATGAGGCCGTTCTTTCGTCAGTGGCGGGGTCCTCCAGCATTTTTTTGTATTGCGGGTTTATCCTTATTTCCGGGCCGTACCGGGATTCCAGGTTGACCACTTCAAGACCCTTTTCCGAGCTCTTGACCGAAAAGGAGGGTATCGCGGGGGTTGATGTTTCCGAGAACCGGGCTCCCGGGTACGGGGTCAGATGACCCTTTATGAAATCCGCGGCCATTTTGACGCCTTCTTCGGTTATTCCCAGGGATGATGCTATTTTTCCCGGATCTTCGCCGCCCAGGGCCTCAAGGTGAACGCTGACGAGCTTTTTCATGATGTCCTTAAGCTCGGCGCTTTCAAAATTATATTCGTTTATCTGTATGAGCAGGCACTCCTTCAGATCCCTGGCCCCGATCCCGTCAGGTTCTAACGACTGCAGTACTTCAAGCGCCTGTTCCACCTGGGCCCGGGAAACTCCAAGTTCTTTTTCTATCATTGGGATGACCTGCGTGAAGTTGCGGAGATATCCGTTCCCGTCAAGGTTTTGGATCAGCAGTCCAATTATGGCCTTTTGTTCAGCGGTCGTGTCCAGAAGGTCGAGCTGGGAGGATAAGAATTGCGGAAGGGTCGTGCCGGCCTTGATATATCTCTCCATAGCCGACGGGTCGGCGGTATGGCCGTCCTTTTCTCTTACGGGAAGGGAGCTCTGATACCTCAGATATTCAATCATGCCGTCCCTTTTTTCAATATCTATGAGAGGGTTTGTCTCGGCTTCCGAGGCTATCTTTTCTATGAGCTCGGCGTACGGCATGTTCAGGACCTTGAGCGTCTGCATCATCCTGGGGTTCAGCATGATGCTGAGTTCCGCAGCCATCTCGAGGCCTATGTTATAGGACAATCCAGGTTGCATTGTGTGCCGCGACCTCCGTACTATTATAGACCGTTTTTTTGGAAAATTTCACAAGATCTTGTGTGAGGGATGGGCTCATGACGAGGAAAGCTTTTCTTTCCAGTATTCCTGCTCTTTTTTGGTAAGCTCGTACTGTCCGGCGGCCGTCTCGCATTGTCCGCGCTCACTGAAACCCGGGGAATTATATATTCCTCCCAGAATACAAAGAAAGTCGTCCTCGAGTCCGGGAGCAAGCGTTCCCAGCCGCGATATCATGTCCGCGGCCTGTCCCAGGCATATTCCGGTCTCAAGCCCCATTCCGTGGAAGAACCATCCGCAGCTGACGAACATGCCCTGTCTGGGGACAAGCCCGTCAAAAACGGCGGACAGGTCGTTTAATGTTTTTTCCTGCAAAGTCTTTCCAGTGGTCTCTTCCGTAATAAAATCGCCGAAAGTCTTCTTGCCAAGAAGAACATCGATATACCTCAGTTTTGCACCCTCCGGATCGGGCATGAAATTGCGAGCGGTATTAAGGAAGATGTCATCATATTTTCCGGCCAGATAATTCAGAGCTTTCCTGAAATCCCCTCGCCAGGGGTTGTTGTTCGCGCATCCGCAGTCGTTGTCCCATCTTCCGACCCCGTGCGGGCAGCTCCAGGACGAAGGGCTTTTTATGCCGAGAGAAGGGATGTCTTTGCCGGAAGCGATGGCTTGCGCCAGCAGGAACGCGTAATTTACCGGACGGTGGTTATATTCCGCCGCCTTGGAAAAGTAGTCAAGAAGCGTTGCCACGCCACCTGCTTTATGATGTCCGAACGTTTCCGTGTCAGAAGCGCATGTTATGGCTGAATTGCACTTGAGATGTTCGTTGAGCCGTCTTGCGAGCGGATCGCCGCTCCTGCTTTCGAGAAAATCCGTAAATGCCAGGTCCTGGGACAGATACCGGTTATATACGAAAGCGTATATTGTGGCCCCATCGGATGTAGCGATCTTGTAAGGAATGCCGAAGTCCATGGCAGGACAGCCGTCCTGTGTCCAGAAAGGATGCTCCTCGTTTATGGTATCCACCTGCCACGGGGATATTATGGTGAATTTTATGCCGTTTGAGGCCAACTTGGCCAGGATGTCGTTGCTTAATGCGGCTTCGGGAGCCCAGAAACCTTCGGGATCCCTGCCGAAAGTGCTTTTGAAATGTTCAATCCCCCATTTTATTTGTATGTCGCAGTCCGATCCAGCGGCAAGGGGCAGTATCGCGTGATCGAATCCGCTGGCTATCGCGCCCCCGTGGCCGTTCTGGTCGTGGCAGCTCAGATCGTTGGCGGCTTTCAGCTTATGCAAAAATCGAGGGTCAATGAACTCCAGTTGTCTGACCAGGGCCGGAGTAAAATTGTAGGTGGAAAATCTATATGCGCTTGCCTCGGGTTTTTGTCCCATTAATGGCCGATAGCTGTGATGGAAGCAGACATCGGTCCAATTAGCATTGGTCGGACCGGGTTGCCTGGTGGCTGATAGCTCCGGCATTGCGGGAGCTTCCAGTGTATGCGGGGGCCTTAAACCGTGTATCGCCCTTAAAGGATTGTGAGTGTTCAGGTGTAAAGAGACATTGCGCGGGTTGCCAAAAGCCTCGTTCCTTGCGATCGTCCTTACGCTCCCAATAGTTGATTTTGTCATCGTTGTACATTTATATCGTACGCAAAATAAAATAATTTCACTTTTAA
>CAZRTO010000027.1:0-18607 GCA_964603025.1 uncultured bacterium
GCGGCTATCAAGGTTGAATTGGCGATTGAACTGTGACAAAATGGTGATATCATCGCGGGGTAGAGCAGCCTGGTAGCTCGTCGGGCTCATAACCCGGAGGTCGTGGGTTCAAATCCCACCCCCGCTATAAATTTGCGAAGCAAATTTATCCTTATTCCTTACTTCTTATTCCTTGCTACTCGCTTCGCAAATTTAAGGAGTAAGCAACAAGCAGTAAGGAGCAAGATTGACACCAATGCCTCGCAAAAGTTATATCCACAAAGGCCGCATCTTCGATTTTGTCAATGAGAAAGTGCATCTTCCCAACGGCATAACAAAAAACTACGATTTTGTTCGGCACAACGGCGCTGTTGTGATCATTCCTCTTCTTTCAAAGGACAAAGCCGTGCTGATAAAACAGTATAGAGTGGTGATAGGCAAGTACATATACGAGCTCCCCGCCGGTTCCATAGACAAAGGCGAAAAGCCCTCCGCCTGTGCAAGGCGCGAGCTGATCGAAGAAACGGGATACAAAGCCGGGAAGATGGACTATCTGGGAGATATCATTCCGTGTCCCGGGTATTCCACGGAAATTTTGCATATATTTAAAGCGACAAGGTTGGTTCAAAATGATTTTGTAGAGGGCGGGTTTGAAACCCGCCCGTACAATAAAAATTTGCCAATAAAATGTGATCCGGACGAAATAATCGATCCAATGATAGTATCCAGATCGCAAGTCAGAAAAATGTTTAAAGATGGTAAAATATTAGACGCAAAGACGATCGCGTCCTTTGCGATGATAGGGTGGATATAATATTGTAGGGGGCGGGTTTGAAACCCGCCCGTACAGATATCATAGAAAGGGGATTGTATGCCGACGATAGATGATTTTATAAAATTCGAATTTAAGATCGCAAAAATAGTGGACGCGCAGGACCATCCGAACGCGGATAAATTATTGGTGCTGAAAATTGATGTGGGGGAATCGGAACCCGTAGAGGCGCCGCTTGCGGCGCCTGTTCATGATCCCATTCCGAAATTAAAACAGATCGTTGCCGGCATAAAGAAGTCGTATGCGAAAGAAGATCTGGTTGGAAAGTATATAGTCGTGATCAATAATCTGGAGCCGGCGCTCCTGCGCGGCGTTGAAAGCAACGGGATGCTGTTGGCCGCGACGGGATCGGACGGGATGCCGGTATTGATATCTCCCGAAAAACCGGTGGAGCCGGGAGCGAAGGTGAAATAGCCTTAAGCTGTAAGCTATAAGTTGTAAGCTCGAAGATGGGAGAAGGGAAAATGGGGTATACGTTCAGAGATATAAAGGTGTGGCAAAAGGCGCACGAGTTAGTTTTAGAGATATACAAGATCACAGCAGGCTTTCCGGTTTCAGAGAAATATGGTTTAGTTTCGCAGATACGCAGATCTGCAGCTTCGGTCCCGACTAATATTGTTGAGGGATATAAAAAAGGGAGTGATAAAGATTTTACCCGTTATTTATGTATTGCCGACGGCTCTTTGGAAGAAACAAAATATCATTTGCTTCTTGCCCGCGATTTAAAGTATTTGGATTGCAAAAAATATGACCATTTGACAGAATTGGCTGATGAAGTAGGCAAAATGCTCTTTGGGTTCAAAAAAACCCTCCGGGCTTAAAACTTACAGCTTAAAGCTTAAGGCTAAAAATGGAACCAAACAAAGATTATTATAAGATTCTCGGTGTAGCCGAGACCGCGTCGATCGACGAGATCAAGTCCGCGTACCGCAAACTCGCGAAAAAATACCATCCCGATATGAATCCCAACGACCGCAAAGGGGCGGAACAAAAGTTCAAGGAAATGTCGGAAGCGTACTATGTCCTTGGGGATCAAAAAAGAAAACAGGAATATGATATGTTCCGCAAGGGCGGGTTCGCATATGACGGAAGATCAGGGCAGTCGTACGCCAATGCCCAGGGGTTTGACATAGAGGACCTGTTGTCGCATCTGGGATACGCAACAAGGCAGGGCGGGCGCAGGACCAGAGCCTCCCGGATGGATTTTGATATTTTTGATGATATTTTCGGGGAAGCGTTCTCTCAGGGAGAGAGGAGAGGGTTTTCGCGTGTCTATACAAGTGCTCCGCAGACCGAGAAGGTTAATACGGACGTTAACGCGCAGATAGAGATACCGAAAAATCTGGCGGATAACGGAGGGAAGATAGACCTGTCTATTCCCGGCAGAAAACCCATCACGGTCACGATCCCTAAAGCCGTCAGCAACGGAGCCAAACTGCGCTTGGCCGGACTCGGAGAGCCTTGTCCCTGTTGCGGGAAAAAAGGAGATCTGCTGCTTAGAATCTCTGTTAAATGACCTTTCTTTTGGATATTCCCATAAATGCCACTATAATGTATAATACGTCACAATGGGGCAAATAGCGGAATTCCTCGTTTACCAGATAGACTTTTTGCAGTTCCTTTTGGGGACCTCGTTCTTTTTTATTGCCTTGATCTCATATGTTCTCTATGATGAACAAGGAAAGTGCGAAGGAACTCCATGGTTGTGGTTCTCCCTTTTTTCCGCAACTGTGGCATTTTGCAGAATAATGGGGGTTTTTCTTTCTCCTTTATTTGCTTATGGTCAGATCCCGTTCCCCAAACTTGTTTTTCTGGTTGTTTCGAACATTTTCCTGTTCAGATTTGTCTATTCCTGTGCTGCGGCAGATAAGCGCAGCCCCTATTTTAAACTGGTCTTGGTTGTTGTAACGGGAATATTGCTGCTGGCATTGTTCGGCCACATAAATTACTCATATGTGTTCGCTTATGTGTTCATGTTCCTTCCTCTAAGCCTATTTGCCGGCAGGTCTTTTGTTTTGCAGTCACAAAGGGCCGGATCCCGTTTGGAATCAGTTTATTTCAAAGCAGCCGGATATCTGATCGCGATCCTGGGTGTTTTTCTGCCATTTCCGGTGGGAATGGATATTGCGGGAGTAGTTCTTCTTTTGGCCGGTGTCATTGTCTCGGGTGTTTTTTGTTTTTGTCTGTGGAGAGTCCTTGATCTGCAGAAAAAAGCGCCTCTTTTCGGGAGCGCGATATCGGACAGGAACGCGGGGATATATATGTTCCTCTCCGTCATTTCCCTTTTGTTGTTCGGGTTCCTGATGGTGAATTATTCCGGCAATTACGCTTATAACGTGATCATGAAGGAGTCCGGGATACATCTGTCAGATGTAGTAAGATCATTAAAACACAGGATAGAGAAGTCGGACAGTATGACCAGGACACTGAGCGGGTCTCCGTATATACTTCCGGCTCTTTTGAACAGAACGACAGTTAATCTCAAGAATGCCTACTCGGTTTTGGACAGATACCGCAGATCAATGAACGCAAGCGTTTGCTATCTGATGGACAGGGACGGCCTGGTAATAGCCGCCTCCAATGAGGACGATAGCCTGTCTTTTGTAGGCAGAGATTATTCTTTCCGGACATATTTTTCCGATGCCATTCAAGGGCGGCAGGGCCGGCTTTTCGCAAAAGGGATAACGACAGGTATAAAGGGATATTATTCTTCCTACCCGGTCTTTGACGGTAAGGGCGCGGTGATGGGGGCCGTCGTGGTCAAGCAGGACCTTTCCCCGACGGACCTGCCCGGGGAACAGATGATCTACCTGAAGATAAAAGGAGAAAAAGAGATATTCCTCAAAAGCGCAACGGCGGAGAGGAATTTTGGCCGGGGGATCATCGGAAGGGATATAGCGAACCTTCCTGACAGGTCATTTATCCTAGGCGGACGCAGGTTCATTAAGATCTCCAGCGAGATAAGTTCGACAGGCGCGGAGGGCGGATTATTGTCCCCGCTTGATCTGGTGGTATATTTCAGGATGTTTGCTATAGCTATTACCTTTCTTCTGGTGTTCGTTGCTGGGCTGGGCAATCACTTTATCAGAAAGCAGCGCTATCACAATCTTATCTTGAAGGACAAGAACGACGAGCTTCAGAAAAAAAGCGAGGAGCTCGAAGGTTTTTTTGGTGTCAATCTGGACCTTTTATGCATAGCGGACCTTGACGGGAATTTTGTCAAGGTGAACAAGGAATGGGAGAATATTCTCGGATATTCGGTAAAAGCCCTCGAAAAGAAGAAGTTCCTGGAATTCGTTCATCCGGACGATATGAACGCCACGCTGGATGCAATGTCCAAACTGGGAAAGAACGAACAGGTCCTGGAATTTGTCAACCGTTACAGGGCAAAGGACGGCTCTTACCGGTATATCGAATGGCGTTCTCATCCTTACGGAAAACTGATCTATGCCGCTGCCAGGGATATAACCGAGAGAAAACGCATTGAGGGCGAACTTTTGGCGGCCAGGGACCGCGCTCATAGACAGCGCTTGGCCGTATCCGAGATGATAATCAATAATGCTGTTTTTTCGCCGGATATTTATGTTTCGATGGATAAGATAACCGAGATCATATCTTCCGCGATAGGGGTATCCAGGGTCAGCATATGGCTGGCTTCCGACGACAACAGCGAACTGCAGTGCCTTTCGCTTTATGAATCCGGCAAAAAAGCGCACAACAGAGGAGAAGTGCTAAGGGCCTCGGTCTTTCCGCGGTACTTCGCGGCGCTCGAGTCAGAAAGGACCATCAGCGCCGAGCGGGCTCGGACCGATCCGCGTACAAGCGAGTTCACGGTTCCTTATCTTGTCCCTCTCGGTATCTCATCCATGCTTGACGCGGGGATCGTTATATCCGGCAGACTTGCCGGAGTCGTTTGCCTTGAGCATGTAGGCAGTGAGAGAAAGTGGCACAGCGATGAAGAATCTTTTGCTTCCACGACAGCTTCGCTGGTAGCGCAGATAATAGCCGAAATGAACCGCCGCTCAGCCGAAAAGAAACTGATCGAAAGTCAGGCAAGATTTGACAATATGATAAGGAACGTTCCCGGGATAGTTTACAGATGTGTCAATGATGCCGATTGGACCATGGAGTTTATCAGTGACGAAGTCTTCAGAATAACGGGATATCCTGTTTCAGACTTTATAAAGAACTCAGTGCGTAGTTTTAGCAGTGTCATTCATCCCGATGATGCTAAAAAGGTGCGCACAACAATAGAAGATTCGATCTCAAAACACAGCGTTTATGAGATCGAATATAGGTTAGTTACCGTTTCGGGGAATACAAAATGGGTCAGAGAACAGGGGGGCGGGGTTTTTGATGAGAACGGGACCCTTCTTTGGTTGGACGGCGTCATTGTCGATATCGAGACACTGAAAAGATACCAGGACGCCTTAAAGGCCAGCGAACAGTGGTTTGAAAAATCCTTGATGAGCATTGGCGACGGCTTGATCTCGTGTGACGAGGAAGGCCGGGTGGCTCTAATGAATCCCGTAGCGGAAAAGCTCACCGGGTGGAAAAAACATGAAGCGGTGAATAAGCCTATCTGGGAAGTCATGCATATTGTCAATGAGAACACAGGAGATCCGGTTGAAAACCCCGCCTATAGGGCGTTAAGAGAGGGGAAACAGGTCGAGCTGGCGAACCATACCGTGCTTGTTTCAAGATCAGGCGGCCGCGTGTACATAGATGACAGCGCTGCTCCTATCAAAGACGCGAACGGCAGGATACTCGGCGCCATATTGGTCTTTAGGGATATTTCGGCTAAGAAGGAGTCCGAAAAAAGGATAAGACAGCTTTCCCGAGCGGTCGAGAATAGTTCCGCGAGCATTGTAATAACGGACATGAACGGGAACATAGAGTATGTTAACCCTAAATTCAGCGAGCTGACCGGCTATTCTTTTTCCGAAGCATCCGGACAGAACCCAAGGATACTCAAGTCTGGAAGACAGCCCGCGGAGTTCTATAAAAAATTGTGGGATACCATACTTTCGGGAGACACCTGGAAGGGAGAGCTTCTAAATAAAAAGAAGAATGGCGAGTTCTACTGGGAATACGCGTCCATTTCCCCGATCAGGGACGACGACGGCAAGACAATGAATTTTGTCGCCGTCAAAGAGGACATAACCTCTATAAAACAAGTCCAGCTGGCACTGATGCTGGCAAAAGATCAATTGGAAAGCACTCTTAACGCTGTTCCGGACCTGATGTTCGAGGTCAGATCGGATGGAGAAGTTGTTAGTCTTCACACTTCCGATCCCAAACAACTTGTTGCTCCTCCAGAGGAGCTGATCGGCCGGAACATCTCGGATTTTCTTCCTCCGGGCCCCACAGAGGTATGCATGTCCGCTTTAGCCGAGGCCGGACGCTCCGGGAGGTCTTTGGGAAAGCAATACTCACTGCAGCTGCCTCAGGGGGAGGCGTGGTTTGAGCTTTCGGTGGCAAAAAAGCTTGGAGATGCCGAGGGGGAGGCGCATTTTATCGTATTGGTAAGGAACGTCAGCGACCGCAAAAAAGCCGAACAGGAATTGATAAAAAAGAACCAGGAACTAGAGCAGCTGTATAAGATCAAGAGCGATTTTACCTCGATGGTATCCCATGAACTAAGGACCCCTCTTACTTCGATAAAAGAGGGCATAGGGATAGTGCTTGACGGGAGTGCCGGAGTATTGAACGATGAGCAGAAGGATTTTCTCGAAATAGCCAAGCGGAACGTGGATAGGCTTCATAGGCTGATAAACGACGTTCTCGATTTTTCCAAGCTCGAATCAAAGAAAGTGACGTTCAATATTAAGGTTGGCGACTTGACCCGGCTGGTAAAGGACATATCTGACTCTTACCGGCCCGTGTGTGAATCTAAAGGCCTGTATTTAAAGTTCGTTTCAGGAAAGAGCGATAATTTAGCCTTATTTGACGAGGACAGGATATCTCAAGTTTTGAACAATCTGCTCAGCAACGCGATAAAATTCACTGTTGCCGGGGGTATAACAATGGAAATTCTCTCGGAAAAGAACAAAGGTTCCATTGTTGTTCGCATATCCGATACCGGACCGGGCATAAAACCGGAAGATACCGCGCGCCTGTTCGAGAGATATGTCCAATTGGGAGGCCCTTCGGACAGAAAGACCGGCGGGACCGGACTTGGGCTTGCCATAAGCAGGGAGATCATCGATGCCCATCATGGTAGAATATGGGTGGAATCCGAGTATGGTAAAGGCAGCAGCTTCTGCTTTTCCGTGCCGTCGCATAGGGAAGGATAAAACAAGTGGGGAACGGGTCCATACTGATAGTTGACGACGAAGAGGATATCTTGCAGCTTTTGTCCTTCAGGCTTCAGAAATCCGGATATGACGTGTTAACCGCTTCCGACGGAAAAATAGCGCTTGGCCTATTAACGGATAAACAGGTTGATCTCATCCTTGCGGACATCAGAATGCCTAATATGGGAGGGGAGGAGCTGTGCGCTTTATTAAGGGAGGACCCCAAACTGAAGGATATTCCCCTGATACTGATAAGCGCCAGTAAAAATGAGGACTCCGGATCCGCTTTGTCCAGATCCTGTGCCCGGGATTTTATCACAAAACCATTCCAGCCCGAGGAACTGCTGGCCAAGATCGACAAATACATAAAGGGGAAATGAATTGGTACAGAAAAAGATACTGGTGGTGGATGACGAGCCGGACGTATCAAAACTGTTAAAAGCAAGGCTTGAATCGGCCGGATATGCGGTATTTGCCGCGTTTGACGGCGTGGAGGCGCTCAAAGCCGTAAAAGAGTTTTCCCCGGACCTTATATTGCTTGATGTCATGCTGCCTAAAATGGACGGTTATCAGGTGTGCCGGCTCCTTAAATTTGATGAAAAATCAAAAAATATCCCTGTAATAATGCTTACAGCGAGAGCTGGAGAATCGGATAAAGATAAATCATTAGAGGCCGGAGCGGACGCTTATTTGACAAAGCCTTTTAAGTCAGATGAGCTACTGTCGACTATTTCATCGGTCATTAAATAAAGCAGCCAGTCCTTTTGCTATTTCCATGTGTTTAACCTTGTCCGTTAAGTTCTCTCATGGTTCGGACTTATGACTGAAGATCCTTTGTCCGCTAACTTTTTAGTAGCATATTCCAGAAAAGCCAACACGGATGGTATTTGCTGTTAATACAGATTTGCTTTGGCGCTTGACACAACGCAATGAACTATAATAGTATTCTATATTGATATGTCTGCCAGTGATATTCCAGAAATCAATTTGAGCGGTTATACGATCGATGAATCCGCCTTGCGGGCGGTTCCGGCTATTATCGCAGAAAAACACAAGATCATGCCTTTATTCATTATCGGCAAGACTTTGACTCTTGCGATGGCAGACCCTTCAAATATAGTCGCGATGGACGAGGCGCGTTCCGTTTCCGGTATGGACGTGTCGGTTGTCAGGAGCTCTGCAAGGGAGATAGAGCAGGCAATAGCCGAATACTACGGTATAGCCGGGATAGTGGAAGAGGTGGTCAGAGAGTACAGCGCTTCCGGCGCGCAGACGGCCCCGAAAAGGGCTGTTGAGGACCAGTCGCCGATAGTGAAGCTGGTCAATGTCCTCATCTCACAGGCACTCTCGCAAAAAGCCAGCGATATTCACGTGGAACCCGAGTCGGATGACGTGCGCATACGCTACCGCATTGACGGATTGCTGCACGAAGAAACTTCGATGCCGCCATACATGAACAATCCGATCATATCAAGGATCAAAATATTGGCTGGCATGGATATCGCCGAATCGCGCGTACCCCAGGACGGCAGGTTCGAGCTTGTAGTGGACGGGGCGCATGTTGACATCAGAGTTTCGACCTTTCCGACGGCTTTTGGAGAAAAAGCCGTGCTCAGGCTGCTTGATAAATCAGCCATGATATACACGCTAAAAGATATTGGCATGGCACCGGAGATGCTGGACAAATTCAGCAAGGCGATACACAAGTCACACGGGATAGTCCTTGTCACCGGGCCTACCGGTTCAGGAAAGACCACGACCCTTTATTCGACCCTCGCGGAACTGAACAGCAAAGAGCTCAACATAACCACCGTAGAAGACCCGATCGAGTACGAGATGAAAGGTGTAACGCAGTCGCAGGTAAACGTAAAGGCCGGGCTCACTTTTGCTTCGGCGCTCAGATCGATCTTGAGGCAGGACCCTGACGTGATACTGATAGGGGAGATCAGGGACCTGGAAACGGCTTCTATCGCGATACAGTCCGCGCTGACGGGACACATGGTTTTTTCGACCCTTCATACGAACGATGCAGCCGGCGCATTGACAAGACTGCTTGATATGGGTGTGGAGCCCTTCCTTATATCGTCTTCGGTCGAAGCCGTGCTGGCCCAGAGACTGGTCAGGCTTATATGCAGCAAGTGCAAGACTCAGACCGAAGTCCCTGCCGATATAAGGCAAAAATATCCGGCCCTGACGGTCGCTTACAAAGGCACCGGATGCAAGGCGTGCAAAAATACGGGCTATAAGGGCAGGAAGGGCATATTTGAGCTATTGATCATTGATGACGCGGTAAGAAAGATGATATCCGACAAAAAAGATTCCGCCGAGATAAAAAAATACGCCGTCTCAAAAGGAATGAGGACTCTTTTTGACGATGGCATCGACAAGGTCAGTTCCGGCCAGACAACACTGGACGAAGTATTGAGGGTGACCGAACTTGAGCAGATATAGCTACAAAGCAAGGGACAATTCCGGGAATCTGATAGAAGATGAAGAAGAAGCCTCTTCACCGGCTGAACTTTCGCAGCGCCTGATATCCAAGCAGCTTGTCCCGGTGCATATAGAGCCTAAAGGGATCGAGCTGAGCATGTCCGCTTTGTTCAAAAGACCGAAGAAAGCCGGACTTAGAGATCTTTCGGTGTTCTTCAGACAGCTCTCGGTCGTCGTGTCCGCGGGAGTGCCGCTTTTTGAAGGGCTTGTATCGATCGAGAACGAATCCTCCAATCCCGCGCTTAAAAAAATAGCCGGGGATATACGCAGAGATATTTCCGCCGGCGGATCTTTTTCCTCCTCGCTGGCAAAATACCCGCACTCTTTTCCTCCCAGCATGGTGGCGATGGTAGAAGCAGCGGAGCGCGGCGGAGTGCTGGCCGAAGTGCTAGCCAGAATATCGCTTTCACTGGAGAAAGAGAACCAGTTCAGGACCAAGCTGATCGGCGCTTTCAGGTATCCGGCGCTTGTGCTCACTACATTGGCTTTTGCTTTCCTGGCATCGATCGTTTTTATCATACCCAGGTTCACATCCATGTTCCAAAAATTCGGGCAGGAACTGCCCCTGCCTACCAGGCTTCTGATAGTGCTGAACGGAGTGTTGACCGACTACTGGTGGGCCATAATAATATTCTGTGTCGCCGCTTATTTCGGCTACGTGCGTTTTTCGTCTTCAGATGCAGGCAGGAGTTTTTTGGACAGAACGAAGCTTAAAGTTCCCGTGTTCGGCCCGCTTTATGCAAAATTGGCACTTTCCAGATTCTTCATGATGTTCGCCGACATGCTGGACAGCGGAGTGCCGCTGGCGACAGCACTGGAGCTGACGGCAAGGACGGCTGATAACAGGTCGATCGCGAACAGTGTTATGGTGCTCAGACAAAGGGTCATGGAGGGAGGTCTTTTGTCGGTTGCGATGAAACATTCCGGGATATTCCCCTCAGTTGCTATACATCTGACCTCGGTAGGAGAGAGCACCGGAAGGCTTTCCGAAATGTTCATAAAGGTATCCTCGTATTTTGATGAGGATGCCGATTACATGGTCAGCAATCTTATGTCGCTGCTCGAGCCGTTCTTTGTGCTTATACTCGGTGTGTTTGTCATGGTGCTGGGCCTGGGTATATTCCTGCCGATGTGGGATGTGACGAGCCTGTTCTTCCAGCAGTAATTGTGTTTTACTGCGCCCTTTTTATATGTATGCCGCTGTTGATCCTGTAGCTGCCTTCATAATTGTCGGCCGATCCGCTCCCGGAATAAACCGTCCAGTTGAGGTCCACGCGCGCTATGTTAGAGGGCGTGGCTACCGGAGAAGACAGTTCGTTCTGCGCGGCGTCGTAATATCTGAACAATGTGCCTGCTGACTGCCCGCTCACTTTTATGTCCGCTCCGGGATTTTGAGTGGGAAGGTTTGACGAGCCGGATGGGGTTGTCCTTGTGAATTTTTGAGTGCCGCCGTTCCATGTTATGGTGATCTCCCTGTCATCGGCATCAAAATAATTGACCGACGTGGATGTGGCGGATACTATGTTCCTGACCGCACGCAAGCCTTTGCCGGCACTATCTCCTTCGATCACCGTGTCTTTTATGTAATTTCCGTACAGTTGCACCGATGACTGCGACGGCGTGAAAAAATACAGCCTGATCATGGGAGTGAAGAATGCGGTGCCCGCGGCCGCGATCACGCCCAGGATCACGATCACGACGATCAGCTCGATGATGGTAAAACCCCGGCGGCTAAGGTTCATATGTCACGTTCCTTGCCCTGAGAGTGGATGTGGTAAGGAGCGGGCTCGCCGAGCCGGACCTGTAGACCGTGACGGTTATTCTCTTGAGGCTTTGCGTTGAAAGGTCGGTGCCGGCCGCATATTCCACCTGTCTGCGCACGTCATAGCCGCTGCTCAGGTAGTTGGAAGAGAGGTTGTTGTATCCTCCGGCCAGTGTAGGATCTGTATAGCTGATAGACCCCGCCACGGCAAATTCCCGCTCCGACAGGCTGATGGCTTTTGAAATATCGCTTGACATGATAACTGATTCGGTGATCTGCCGGTATGAATTTGCCACTGCCGGCAAAAGCAGGCCGGCTATCACTATCGTGATGATTATTTCAATGATAGTAAAGCCTCTTTTTTTCACGGCAATATATGTCCTGTTGTTTCGTTGTATCTTTTGATCTTCATGGCTCCGGAGCTGACCTCAAAGGTTGCGAGTGCGGTTTGTCTCATCACGATATTGCTCGCCAAGTCCCTTAATTGGCCCGTAGATCTGATGATAGAAGATGAGCCTCCTGGGGAGGGCGGCGTCGGAGTGCCTGCCGGCCAGATCTGTCCGCTTACAGTGGAGCCGTCGCTCAGGTTAATGACAGCCGTGACTATGAATGAGTTCATTGAATTGTTAAATCGTAACTGGTTGCTCCCGACTGTTGCACCAGATGGTATCGTGAGATTGGGGGTTATATTAAAAGTCCCCCCGGAAGCACCGGACCCGCTCCATTTGGGAGAGGCAAGATTTCCCAGATATATTTGTTGTAATGTTCTTGATCCGGGACCTGTCCATGTCAATTGGATCGAGGTCACCTGATAGCTCTGGGTCGGGTTCGTATTTACTATAGTCCAGTTGTTTATGCGTCTGTTCGCATTGGAAAGTGAAGTTGCGGAATTGTTGATATATATCCAGTCCCCGCCTGTGCCGCCGCCGCCTCCTCCCGCATACTCATATGTATAAAACTGCCTTCCTTCGAGCTGGGCGTTTGCCGGTGTTGTGGTGCCGTTCTGCAGCCTTTCGTATGCCGCTTTCATCAGTCCGCCCTGCGCGGCCATGAGCGCCTGGTGTTTTTGCGCGCGCACAGTATCGAGGCGGAGGTTCTGAGATGTCAATACCACAGTGCTCCCTATGATAAGTCCGGCAAGCACCATCACGATTATCAGCGCTGGAAGGACGAAGCTTTTTCTGTTCGGTTTCATCATCATATGTGTCAGATGAGATTCTAACACCGCGAGACGGGCAATTCAAGCAAAACCGCGTTCCTTGCATTTTTGGCGCGCATGGTATATCATAATCGGTTAGTAACCATGGCAAAAAGATCTCTGGGCTTGCATCTCAGGGCCGATTCTTTCAGGGCTGTTGAACTCGAAAGGGGCAGATCGGGATTGGCCCTTACGGCTTATGCCGACGGGTATTTTGCCCCGGATTCCACTTTGGGCGCGCTGTCCGCGAGCCTTTTCAAGAATTTTAAGAAAAGATCTTTCAGGTCTCTTTCTGCTACCGTAGCGCTTTCCGGGGACGATCTGACCTTTAAGATAGTGGAGCTTCCGGACATGCCGCAGTCGGATATCAATTCATCCATAGGGTTTAAACTGGGAGCGGATGTCGAGCACGAGAACGACACGGTCATTTCGTATTACAGGATCCCCGAAGCGGGAACTGCTGATAAAAAATACTATTTCACTGTTTCCGCCAAGAAGAAGAATATGGAGCGGCTTGTTAAGACGCTCAAAAAAGCCGGGGTGTCCGTAAGGGAAATAATCCCTTATTCCTGCGCGCTCAGATCGGCGTTCCCCGAGATATCCGGGCAGACATGCATACTGATGGACTGCGGCAAGAACTCTACGATAATACTGCTCCTAAAGTATGGTGTTCCTGTTTTTGCGCGCGAAGTGGCGTTCGGTTCGGACAATATCGAACAGGCCCTGACCGGAGTGGTGGTGGCCGGAGGCGACAGAATAGAGATATCCAGGGAAAAAGCGGCCGACATAATCCGGGACCTTGGCATACCTGAAGATGTCAACGCTTATTCTTCCGCCAGCGGATTGCCGGCTCAGGAAATATTGTCCATGGTGCGTCCCGCGCTCGAAAAGCTCGGGGCTGAAGTACTGAGAACGATGGAATACTACAGGAATCAGACCCATGACGAGACCGACTTTGGCGGCATATATATCAGCGGCCCAGTCGCTTCCACCGCGGGTTTCGCCCCTTATATCACCAAAGAACTTGGGCGTCAGGCAAAAGCCATTGTTCCCTCTATAGATCCTGGGGACATGGCCGCAACGGTGCCCGTATCGGCCATGTCCGTGGCAGCCGGTGCCGCTATCGCGTCGCAGTACAGACTGATGCTCCTGCCGGAGGAAATAAAGAATCCTTTTGCTTACTATACCAAAAGATACCTGTTGAACATTTACGCATTGGTCCCTGCCTATGCGGCCATACTGCTCCTTATATATATAGGTACGGGGTACTATATGGACGGTCTGCAAAAAGAGCTCACAGAGGCCAAAAGGCAGGGGGATGCTCTGGGGCTTAAGCCGGAGTCTGATGCCGCCGAGAAGCATTTTGTCGACTTTGTCTCAAAATACGGCGACAGCCGCCAGGGAGACGGTTTTGTGGATATGATGAACTATCTGGACAAGAACACCCCTCAGGGGATCTATTTTGACAGCATAAAGTACAGGGCCGCCCAGTCGGATGTGGCGCTGAGCGGCATAATACTCAAAAAAAACGGCAAGGGCGCTGTCACAGCTCTAATCAACGGGCTCAAGGAAAGCTCTATATTTACTTCGGTGGACCTGTCTTCATTGTCAGAATCAGACATGTTCACCGATCCGGTGTATGAGTTCGTGCTGAACGGCAAACTGTTGAGGAGCCGCAGATAAAATGGGGATAAAGCTGACTGGGAACGAGAAGAAACTGGCGGTGGCCACGATATGCGCGGTGATACTCTACTTCTATTTTTATTCCGTGCTCGATCCGGCCATTAACCGGGCGGTAGCTATGAACAGGGAGATCGCTTCGCTGAAACGTCAGATAGCCCTGATCAATCTCGAAAGGGCATATAACAGAGGCTCGGTCCGTCCTGCCGATCTGTTCCCGTCAAAAGAACAGCAGATGAGCCGCTTGCTTTCGTTCATCGAGGAGAGGTTTGCGTCAAACTCGATAAGAATAGAGTCGCTCCAGCAGGCCTCTTCCGACGGTATACTCTTGCTTGACCTGAGATTTACGGGGACTTACGGCAATGTCAGGAGTTTTTTGTCCTCTCTGAAAGATTCTCCAGCTATCATTTCGATATCCGAGGTGTCCATGTCGCAAACAGACAGCGGCGTCTCGGCGTCCGTGAAGATAACCGCACCCTTTAAGTAGGCGGGGGCGGCTATTGACAAAGCAATGACAGCGGTATAACATTTGAAGTTGGCTTGTCCAGAGAAAGGAAGTTGGATGACTGAATCTGTATCCGTAGATCTATCCTCATATCTTATAGATGGAGCCACTCTTAATCTGGTTCCTGCCGCTGTCGCGAAAAAACATAAGCTGATCCCGCTTTTTAAGATCGGCAGGACCATGAGCGTGGCCATGCACGACCCAGGCAATATTATGGCCATAGACGATCTGCGCAACATGACCGGCCTGGATATAAACGCCTACCGGGTTCCCCTTTCGGACATAGAGCAGGCGATCACGCAGAATTACGGGCTTGAAGGCACGCTGGAGGAGATAATCAGGAATATCGAGAGGACCAAGCTGGGGGATGCCGTTCAGGCGGCCGAAGAGGCTCCGGTCATCAAGCTGGTGAACCTTGTTATATCGCAGGCGATCGCCGAGAAGGCCAGCGATATACACATAGAACCCCAGGAAAAGTTCGCCAGGATCAGGTTCAGGGTCGACGGCATACTTCACAATGTCGCCATGCTGCCTCTTTCCATAGTTCCTCCGGTCGTCTCCAGGATCAAGATAATATCCGGCATGGATATAGCAGAATCCCGTGTGCCTCAGGACGGGCGTTTTCAGATGCAGTCCGAGGGCAAAATAGTCGATATAAGATGTTCTACTTATCCTTCGGTAAAGGGCGAAAAGGTTGTTATGAGGATACTTGATAAGGTATCAATGCTTATAAGCCTGAAGGAGATAGGCTTTTCCGAAGCTGATCTCAAAAGATTCGAGGATATAATCAGCCGTCCCTACGGGATGATACTGGTGACCGGCCCTACCGGGTCCGGGAAGACCACGACGCTTTACGCCGCCCTCAATTCCCTAAATTCCGCGGAGCGTAACATTATGACTGTCGAGGATCCGGTCGAGTACGAACTCCCGGGCATCACGCAGTCCCAGGTAAATACCAAGGCCGGGTTCCAGTTCAGTAACGCTCTTCGTTCCATACTCAGACAGGATCCGGATATCATACTGATAGGCGAGATCAGGGACCTTGAGACCGCCCGGATAGCGGTGCAGGCGGCAATGACCGGACATCTGGTGTTTGCCACGCTGCATACCAATGACGCACCGAGCGCTTTGACCAGACTGGTGGACATGGGGGTTGAGCCGTTCCTGGTGGCTTCATCCGTCATAGACATTATCGCCCAGAGGCTTGTCCGCAGGATATGCGACAAATGCGGAGGTCCGGGCTGTAATCACTGCCGCAAGACCGGCTACCGCGGCAGGGCGGCCATATTCGAGCAGCTCGTTGTCAGCGACAAGATAAGCAAGCTGATCACCGAGAAGGCTTCGTCGGTCGCTATAAAGAGGGCCGCCATAGAGTCCGGAATGACCACTCTCAGGGAGGACGGTCAGGAAAAGGTAAGGGCCGGAATAACTACAGGACAGGAAATATTAAGGGTGACATCAGGTGACTAGATTTAATTATACGGCCAGGGACAGGTTCGGGGTAAAAAGTTCGGGGTATGTGGATGCCGATTCGGTAAGGGACGTGACGGCCATACTGGAGGAGCGCAAGCTCATTCCGGTGGATATATCCAAGGACGAACACAAGGCTGCCGCGGCCGATAAGGTCTTGATAAGGTTCGAGGGGCGGGTCAAGCCGGAAGAAATACTCGTGTTCTGCCAGCAGATGGCCTCGCTGCTCAACGCGGGCGTGACCCTCATAGAGAGCCTGAACGCGGTGGGCCAGATAGTCAAATCCCATAAGCTGAAAGAGTCCATAAGGCAGGTCAAGGAGGATATCGAACAGGGCATATCCTATTCCGAAGCGTTGGCCAAACATCAGGACGTTTTTCCGGTCTTTATGGTCAATATGGTAAAGGCGGGTGAAAGGTCCGGTATTCTGGGTAAGATCATGCTGCGCACGGTGTCCATTATGGAAAAGGACATCGACAACCGGCGCAAGCTCAAAGCCGCCGTCAGATATCCCATGTTCGTAATGACAGCGCTTGTCGCGGGGTTTGTTGCAATAGTCACGCTGATAATCCCGAGGTTCGCCGCTATATTTGCTACAATGCAGGCCGAACTGCCTCTGCCCACCAGGATGCTTATTGGGGCCAATATATTCATCAGGCAGTACTGGCTGATCATAGCGGTCGTTTTGGCGGCCGTTTATTTCGGTTTCAGGCAGGTGACAAAAAGCCCTTCGGGCAAGCTGCAGATAGACCGGTTCCTGCTTGCCGTGCCGGTATCCGGAGTGCTTTTGACCAAGGTTACGCTTGCCCGTTTCGCGCGCACATTTTCCGCCATGCTCTCATCCGGCATAACAGTGGTAGAGGCGCTCAGCATCTCATCCAAAGTGCTTGAGAACGAGGTCTTTAAAAGGGTCGTAATGGGACTGCGCGAAGAAATAATAAAGGGCGAATCTCTCTCCAACGCGATGCGCGGGGCCAATGTTTTCCCGGTGGTCGTCGTTCAGATGACGGCGGTGGGCGAAAAGGCCGGCAACCTTGAGGAGATGCTGGACCATGTGGCTGATTATTTTGAGAAAGAGACCGACTATCTCATGGCCAACATGGCTGCAATGATAGAGCCGATACTAATACTCTTCCTCGGGTTGGTGGTGCTTGTGATGGCCCTGGGGGTATACTTGCCGATGTGGGATATGATGCAGATTTACAGGTAAATGGCGGGTTTTTGCGGAAATTTGGATAGATATCGATAATTGAAAGAAGAAAAAGAAGGGGGTGAGAAAAAATGTTCAAGTCAAGGAGCAGAAAAGGTTTTACGTTAATAGAGCTGATAATGGTTATCGTAATATTAGGTATCCTAGCCGCGGTGGCGATACCTAAATATCTTGATCTGTCAGGAAATGCGAAGGAAAGTGCGAGTAAGGCAGCTCTTGCCTCACTTAGATCAGCAATTTCTATGAAATATGCTGATAATGCTGCAAATGCTGTCGCGCAATTCCCTCAAACAAAAACAGAGTTGCAGAACTTATTTGTTGATGGAAAAATCCCTGCTGAGCAAGTGAGCGGAGCTACGACTGATGCAGCAAGAAGAGAAGTTGTTGTTGGTACTTCAATAACTATTACTGATGCCGGGGGGTATGTCTACAACACGAATACTGGAGAAATCAGAATTAATTCCAGTGGAACGGCTAAAGATGGTACTGTATTTAGTACGTGGTGACTTTTAGTCTGAGTTTTTGCAAAAACCTCTTCTGTAGATATGCGGGGGAGGTTTTTTGCTAAAACTTGAGACCCTCACCCTTCCCTCTCCCAACGCCGGGAGGGGTGGCGTCGGGAGAGGGCGGAAGGACAGGGTTTGTTAGATGAGGCCGGTGAAGAAACAGTTTGCCAGGGTTTTGAGGAAGAGCAATGAATAGGAAGTCTTTTACATTAATAGAACTCGTCATTGTCATCGTGATACTAGCGATACTGGCCGGCGCGTACGTCATGATATCCGGGCCGAGCGATTCGGTCAAGCTCAGCATAGCGGGGAAAAAAGTCGCAGCTGATATCGAATATGCAAGGACCAGGTCTCTTACTTTGGCAAAATGGCACGGAATAGAATTTTTAAGCCCGACGCAATACAGGGTATATACGACAGACGGCTTGAACGATACCAATATCGAGGATCCTTCGGTTCCGGGAAAGACTTATTCTGTTGATCTTTCGGAACTTTACAGCGGAGTGTTTGTAATTAGTTCCAGCTTTGGTACCGGGAATAAAGTCGAGTTCAGCCCTCTGGGGGTTCCTTATGCCGATAAGAACGATAGCGTCCCTTTATCATCAGCGGGGACTGTCACTTTGCAGTGCGGCAGCAATAATTATGTGATAACTGTTTCTCAAAACACGGGTTTGGTGTC
>CAZRTO010000028.1:0-17211 GCA_964603025.1 uncultured bacterium
TATTTTTCCGAAATATTCGGGAACCCTTCATCCATCCACAGCTTCGGACAGGAAGCCCGGACAGCGGTTGAAAGCGCCAGAGAAAAGGTCGCCGCGCTCATAAACGCAAAAAAGGACGAGGTGGTCTTTACCAGCGGCGGCACCGAAGCGGACAATTTCGCTATAAAAGGCGCGGCTTATGCTAACAGCAAAAAGGGCAAACACATAATAACTACCCGCATAGAACATCACGCGGTAACGGAACCCTGCGAATTCCTTAGGTCGTCGGGTTATGAAATAACCTATCTGCCGGTGGACGAGTACGGCATGGTGAACCCAAACGACGTTAAAAAAGCTATTACCCCCTCAACGGTCCTTGTTTCGGTGATGCACGCCAACAACGAGATAGGCACGATACAGCCGATCGAGGAAATAGGCAAAATAACCAGAGAAGCCGGCGTTTACTTCCACACCGATGCCGTACAAACGGCCGGAGCGATCCCCGTAGACGTTGAAAAAATGAACGTGGACCTTTTGTCTGTATCGGCACACAAATTGTACGGCCCTAAGGGCGTCGGGTGTCTTTACATAAGAAAAGGGACCAAGATGGTGCCTTTCATGCACGGCGGCGGACAGGAAAAGAACCGCAGAGGTTCGACAGAGAACGTTCCGGGTATCGTAGGATTCGGAAAGGCGGCCGAGCTCGCGCTCCTGGAGCTGGACGAGAGACAAAAACATCTTATCCCCCTTAGAGACCGGCTTGTAAGAGGACTCCGGGAAAAGATCAAAAACGCCCTCCCGAACGGACATCCGGAAAAAAGACTGCCCAACAACGTCAGCATGTGCTTTGAGTTCGTGGAGGGAGAGTCCATGCTCCTCAATCTCGATATGGAGGGCATAGCCGCGTCCACGGGCTCGGCATGTTCGTCGGCGACGCTCGAGCCGTCGCACGTACTATTATCCATAGGAAGGCCGCATGCGATAGCGCACGGGTCGATCAGGTTCACGCTTGGGCGGATGACAACGGCGCAGGACATAGAGGTTGTGCTCGATGTCTTCCCGAAAATCGTCGATAAGCTGCGAAAAATGTCGCCGCTTTATAAAAGATAAAAACAAACGTCATTGCTTCGCAATGACTAAATAACGAAAGGAGATAGCTGATGCCAGCCTACAGTGAAAAGGTTATGGACCACTTTAAAAATCCGAGGAACGTGGGAGAGATCCCGGACGCGGATGGCATAGGTCATATAGGCAATCCGGTCTGCGGGGATATCATGGAGCTTTACATAAAAGTAAAGGACAACATCATAACGGACGTGAAATTCAAGACCTTCGGCTGCGGGGCAGCGATCGCGACCAGTTCCATGATAACGGAACTGGTAAAGGGAAAATCTTTGGATGAGGCCCTAAAGATCTCCAACAGGGCCGTGGTCAACGCCCTGGACGGGCTCCCGCCGGCCAAACTGCATTGCTCCGTGCTGGCGGAAGACGCCTTGAAAGGGGCCATAGACGACTACCTGAAAAAAACCACAGGGAAAGGGCTGCCGGGATTCAAACCTCATGAAGAGCACCCGCCGGAATAAAAAAGTCCTGATGGCCATGAGCGGAGGCGTGGACAGCTCCGTTTCGGCCGCGATACTCAAAAAACAAGGATACGAAGTTATCGGCATAACGATGGAAATATGGCCGAAAACCTCCGACAATTTCGGCGGATGCTGTTCCGCGTCGGCTGTTGAGGATGCAAAAAAGGTCGCCGCAAAACTCGGAATCCCTCATTATGTTCTCAATATGCGCGATGATTTCAAAAAGCTTGTCATCGACGATTTTGTGGGCGAATATATGTCCGGACGCACGCCGAATCCCTGCGTCCGGTGCAACCGCCACATAAAATTCGATCTGCTTTTAAAAAAAGCGGACGAGCTTGGGGCGGAATATGTGGCCACCGGACATTACGCGGCGATAGTTAAGGGCAAAAAGTTGTTCGAGCTGAGAAAGTCTTCCGACAAAAACAAAGACCAGTCTTATTTTTTGTATGACTTCCCGCAGGAAGCTCTGAGAAGAACTCTTTTCCCCGTAGGCAAGATCACCAAGACAGAGACCAGGGCTGCGGCAAAAAAGCTGGGCCTGGCGGTGGCGGATAAAAAGGACAGTCAGGAGATCTGTTTCATAAACCAGGGGGATTACGCCTCTTTTGTTAGCGAGAGCTCAAAAGCCCCGGTAAAACCGGGCCCCATACTCGGCACCGACGGGACGCCTCTCGGAATGCACAAAGGGATAATCTACTATACAGTCGGGCAGAGAAAAGGCCTGGGGATCCCGTTCGGCAGGCCTTTTTATGTGGTCAGGATAGATCCGGAAAAGAACGCCATAATAGTCGGCGACGAAAGCGAAACCTACGGCCGGGCGCTTGTGGCGGAAAATTTCAGATGGACGTCGATCGAACCGCCCGTATCGGCTTTCCCGGCCAAGGCGAAAATAAGATATATGACCGAAGAGGCGGATGCCCTGGTCACGCCGCTTGAAAGCGGGCTTGTATCCGTAGAATTCAAAAGGCCCGTAAAAGCGATAACCCCTGGACAGTCCGTGGTCCTTTATAAGAAGGATACGGTACTTGGAGGAGGTCTGATTTGCAGCGCGAACTGACGGAAAAAATACTGAAGCTGAAAAATCAGCGGGACGCCGTGATCCTGGCCCATAATTACCAGCTGCCCGAAGTGCAGGATGTGGCGGATTTTGTCGGAGATTCGCTGGGCCTGAGCATAGAGGCGACCCGGGTGCCAGCCGGCACTATCGTGTTTTGCGGGGTCAATTTCATGGCTGAAGCGGCAAAGATACTGAACCCCGGGAAAAAAGTGCTCATGCCGGATCCCAGGGCGGGCTGCCCGATGGCGGGGATGATAAACGCGGAACAGCTGCGGGGACTGAAAAACGCAAATCCGGACGCAAAAGTGGTCTGTTATGTGAACTCAACGGCCGAGGTCAAGGCCCTTTCCGATGTATGCTGTACCTCAGGGAATGCCGTCGGGATCGTGAGATCGCTGGGAGACAACGAGATCGTATTTGTCCCGGACCAGTACCTGGGCAGCTGGGTGGAAAAGCAGCTCAACAAAAAATTGATCCTGTGGAACGGCTACTGCAACATCCACAACAAGATACTTCCGGAACATGTCATCGAAAAGAAAAAGCGGCATCCCAAAGCCCTGGTCATGGCGCATCCGGAATGCACTCAGGGGGTGGCGGATCTTGCCGATATAGTGGCCAGTACTTCCGGCATGATAAAAGCCCCCTCGGGAAGCGCGGCTTCGGAGTTCATTGTTGCCACCGAGAACGGGATACTTCATCAGCTGGGCAGGCTTTATCCGGATAAGTCATTCTATCCGGCTTACGACGACGCGCTCTGCCCTAACATGAAACTAACGACGCTGGAAAAGGTGCTGTGGTCCCTGGAAGATGAAAAAGAAGAGATAATTGTCCCTGACGATATCGCAAAAGCCGCCAAAAGATCCATAGAAGCGATGATAAAGATAGGATGATCAGGCTGTTTCTGACAGGAGAATGTTTCTCATGACCGTGTCGTAAAGAGCTTGCCTTGCCCGCGCTGCCATCATGACCGTCTCTGCCGCAACGCTCAGTCTGTCGGTTTCCGTAAGAAGCGCGTACCTGGAAGCCATGCCCAGATTAGGGTCCGACAGCTCTTTTGTTATCTGGTTCATCCGCCTGTCCGTCCATTGTATGGCTCTGACCGCCGGATCGCCTCCTTCAGAAGAAATGATCACGTCGCGGGAAGCCGCGCTGCCCTTTGTCTGAGCGGACGCCGCCTCTCTCTGGGAATTGCTCACGTTGAGAGCATCCCTCTTCGGCCCTACCGACTCAAAATTGGCGGCTACGGTCCATTCCGTTTTTTTTATCTCGGCCGCGCTTTTCATGCTCATTTCTGCTGACATTTTGCGTCTATCCCCCTACACTTATATATCGTTAATTTCCCGGCGGGATTTCAGTCGCACGACAAAGATCCCGAGCTGCACAGACACGCACCCGATGAGGTTTGCGAAGATGTCTATGAGCTGCCCGCTCCGCCCGGGCACGAACACCTGGTGCAGTTCGTCGGTCAATCCGTACAAAACGGTGATCGCGACCGAATAGGAGGCCCTCCATCCGTATGTCATGGACGATGTTCTTGAGATAGCCCAGTAAACCAGCAGGTTGAGGACGCCGTATTCGATAATATGAATGAGCTTGACATTGAAATATATCGGCACTTCTCTCGCGGCCTGAGGAGGCGGGAACGAAGAAAGCACAAAGATCAGCGCCATATAAGAGAAGGCGGGCAACCAGTAGAGCGCAGACTTAATAATCCTGTTCAAGAGCGTCTCTTCTCAAAATCCTGTGTCTTTTCTGGTCAGCGGCTTGTCGATGATATAGCCTTCCCCGCCCAGCGCGGCTTCTGTCCGGCCCTCCACCATGATCTGCACTTTGGAGGCGCCCGACACGTCGGTAAGGGTAAAAACCACTTGCGCCAACAGTCCCTGGACCCTGGCGGCCCCTCCGCCGTAAGAAGCCAGCTCCTTTGAAAAATCCGCTATTACGGTGTCACCCTTTTTATATATCTGACGCAGCTTTGTCCCTTCGGGGATCTCGGAAAAATATCCGTTCTTGATCTCCAAGCCGGATGGTCCCCGCAAAAGCTCCTCGGCAACAAAATAGAGCGGATCGGACTTCTGGGGGATGGTCCGTTCAACGGGAAGAAAGAAGCTGTTCTTAAAAAAGAATATGTTGGCTTTTGCGGGCGGCTTTTGCGCTGTCATAAGGACATATCCCGCAAATCCCGCCGCGATCAGCACCAGCAGTGCCGGCAAAAACCATTTCCCTCTTTTTTTCCTGCGAGCGCCCATAGATAAAAAATTCTACTCTTCTTCGCCTTCGTTTACAACCCTGGCGACATCAACCACCTTGTCCCCTTCGTCGACGCGCTGAACCCTAACGCCGCTTGCCGCCCGGCCCTGGCAGGATATAGCGTCCGCTTTCTGCCGGCTCACAACGCCGCTTTTGGCAATGAGGAGTATCTCGTCTCCCTGCTTTACCACCTGCAGGCGCGCTACGTGATCGTCTTTTCTCAGTTTGATAAGCTTTATGCCTTTGCCGCCCCTGCGCTGGGTCCTGAAATGTTTTTCAAGGCACCTTTTGCCAAAGCCTCCTTCGGTTATCGTAAGAAGGCTCCCGTCTTTTTCCACGACTCCCATGGAAACGATCTGGTCTCCCTTGGATAAGGTGATCCCTCTTACGCCGCTCGCCGCCCGGCCCATGTCGCGCACGTCTTTTTCCTTGAACCGGATCGCCTTCCCGAGATAGGTGGCCAGCACTATGTCCCTAGAGCCGTCGGTCTCCCTGACCCACAACAACTCGTCCTTGTCCTTGAGACCTATGGCGATTATCCCGTTGCTTCTTATGTTGGCAAAATCTTCGAGCGGTGTTTTCTTTATGACACCGTTCTTCGTCGCCATTATGAGCGAGGTTTTCGCGTCAAAGCTTTTGATGTTGATAGAGGCCGTGATGTCTTCACCCTCGGAAAGCTTGAGGAAGTTCACTATGGACTGGCCCTTCCCCACCCTGCTGGCTTCCGGGATCTCATAAGCCTTTATTTTGTAGACCTTCCCCTGGTTGGAAAAGAACAGTACATAGCTCTTGGTGGACGCTATGATCAGTTTTTTGAGCTGGTCCTCTTCCCTGGTCTCCATGCCGGTCACGCCGCGTCCGCCCCTGTGCTGGCTGCGGAACGTGGCAAGCGGCATTCTTTTGATGAATCCGTCGCGCGTTATGGGTATGACCACGTCGGTGTCGACGATCAGGCTCTCGATATCTATCTCGCCTGCGGCCTCTCCGAAAGAAGTGCGCCTTTCGTCCCCGTATTTTTCGGACATCTCATTAAGCTCTTTTTTGATGATATCCATTATCTTCTTGCGGCTGGCAAGTATGGCCTTGAGCTCGGATATAAGCTTAAGAAGGGCTTTGTAGTCTTCCTGGATCTTTGTGCGTTCAAGCTGAGTGAGCTTCTGCAGCCTCATGTCAAGGATCGCCTGCGCCTGGATCTGGGTAAGCTTGAAGCTGTTCATCAGGCCTTGCCTGGCCTCTTCGACGGTTTTTGACGATCTGATCAGCTTGATCACCCGGTCAAGATTGTCCAGGCAGATTATGAGCCCCTCAAGTATATGGGCCTCTGCCTCGGCTTTTTTAAGCTCGAATTGCGTACGCCTCGTTACAACGATTTCCCGATGCTTGACGTATTCGGAAAGCATTTCTTTCAGGTTGAGCGTCCTCGGCTCCCCGTCAACAAGGGCCACCGTGTTGATCCCGAAAGAGGTCTGCATATTGGTGTGCTTGTACAGCTGGTTCAGTATTATCTCCCTGCTCGCATCCCTCTTCAGTTCAATATATATTCGCGTACCGCTCCTGTCGGACTCGTCCCTCAGGTCGGATATCCCTACCAATTTTTTTTCTTTGACCAGCGAGGCGATCTGTTCGACGAGAGCCGCCTTGTTCACCTGGTACGGAAGCTCGGTGACTATTATCGCTTCTTTGTTGCTTTTTAGCTCTTCAAATGCCACTTTGGCCCTGATGGTAAGGCTTCCTCTGCCCGTCCTATAAGCATCTCTGACGCCTGCCAGTCCGCAGATTATGCCTCCGGTCGGGAAGTCCGGCCCCTTTATATCTTTCATCAGATCTTCTACTTCGGCCTCCGGATCATCTATAAGCCTTATGGCCCCGCTGGCTACCTCCGTAAGGTTGTGCGGGGGAATGTTCGTTGCCATGCCGACGGCAATACCCGAAGAGCCGTTGACCAAAAGGTTCGGGAACTTGGCCGGAAGCACTTTGGGTTCTTTAAGTGATTCATCGAAGTTGGGCATAAAATCCACGGTGTCTTTGTCCAGGTCTGCCAGCATCTCTTCGGCCATGCTCGCCAGCCTGGCCTCGGTATACCTCATGGCCGCCGCGCTGTCCCCGTCAACCGAACCGAAGTTTCCCTGGCCGTCGACGAGCATATATCTCAGTGAAAAGTCCTGGGCCATCCTGACCATGGCGTCATAAACGGCCGAATCTCCGTGAGGATGGTATTTGCCAAGGACTTCGCCGACCACTCTTGCGGATTTTTTATGGGCTCTGTTGTGAGCAAGCCCGAGCTCGTCCATCGCGAACAAGATCCTTCGGTGCACGGGCTTTAATCCGTCCCTTACATCCGGAAGAGCTCTGCCTACTATCACGCTCATGGCGTAATCGATATAGGAAGATTTCATCTCGTTCTCTACGGCTATCATCGACGGCCTGGCGTCCGAAGACGCGGGCGGCAGCGTGCCGCCGGTCTTTGGCTCTTCCGCAGTAGCCGCCGGAGGAGCCGTTTTTTTGCTTTCCGTCTTGTTCTTTTTCTTTTCCGGTTTGCTCTTTGCCATTTTTTTTGTTTTCTCTATCCTTTTTTCGATCTGCTTGTCCGCTTTTTCCATCAGTTCTTCAGGGATCTTGTTGACCGGGCGCTCGCTGCTTCCGGCAAAATCGATCTCCTGCATATACTCCTCTTCCTCCAACTTTCGGCCCCCTTTCTTATATGTCGAGCCATCTTACGCTCTTGGCGTACTGTTGTATGAATTCTTTTCTTGGGACAACATCGCTGCCCATCAGGGTCTTGAATATCTCGTCAGCGGTCTCTCCGTCATCTATTTCGACCTTCAGGAGCGTGCGCTTTTCCGGGTCCATCGTTGTTTCCCAGAGCTGCTCCGGGTTCATTTCGCCCAGGCCTTTGTAGCGCTGTATAGAAACCCCGTCCTTGCCGCTCTTTTTGAATATTTCATCAAGCTCTTTTTCGGAATAGACCCATCTGGCGGTTTTGCCTTTTTTCAGAAGGTAGAGCGGCGGCTGGGCGATGTAGAGATTGCCGTTCTCGATGATGGGTCTCGCATACCTGAAAAAGAAAGTCAGGAGCAGGGTGCGGATATGCGCCCCGTCCACGTCGGCGTCGGTCATGATTATCACTTTGTGATACTGAAGCTTCTTTGAGATGTCCTCGGGAGTTAACTCCCCTTCCTTTTCTTCGCCGGAATTGCCGTTGCCGTTCTCCCTGAGGCCGGATATCACGCCGCTGCCGATAGCGGTTATCATGGCGCGGATCTCGTCGTTGTTCAGTATCTTGTCCAGGCGGGATTTCTCCACGTTAAGGATCTTTCCCTTGAGAGGCAGGATGGCCTGGAACATTCTGTCGCGGCCCTGTTTTGCTGAGCCGCCCGCGGAATCACCCTCTACTATGAACAGCTCGCATTTCGCCGGGTCCCTTTCGGTGCAGTCGGCCAGCTTGCCGGGGAGGGTGGCGGTATCGAGAGCGCTTTTTTTTCTTTCAAGCTCCTGGGCCTTTCTCGCCGCCGCGCGCACTCTCATGGCAATAAGGGATTTTTCGACTATCGCCCTGCCTACGGACGGGTTCTTTTCAAGATAGTTGGTAACGCCTTCGTCAACTATGGAATCGACTATCCCCTTTACCTCTCCGTTGCCGAGCTTGGTCTTGGTCTGCCCTTCGAACTGCGGGTTGGGGATCCTAACGTTTATGACTCCGGCTATCCCCTCCCTGACATCGTCCCCCGACAGGGTCTCGTTATCCGACTTTATCAGTCCGTACCTTTTTGCAAAATTGTTCACCGACCTGGTAAAAGCGGTTTTAAACCCCGCTACGTGAGTACCGCCTTCTTTTGTCTTTATGCAGTTCACAAAGGAGAAGATGTTCTCATCGTAATAATCTTTGCAGTGTTGTATGGACACCTCCGCGAATACGTTGTCTTTTTCGCAGAAAACATATATCGGCGGCTTGTACATCGGGTCTTTGCCGTCGTTCAGGTGCTTCACATATTCGTTTATTCCGCCGTCGAATTTATAGGTCTCGGCCCTTTTCTTGTCTCCCCTCTCGTCGGAAAATGTTATCTTCAGCCCCTTGTTAAGGTAGGCGAGCTCTTTGAGCCTGTGGGCCACGGTATCGTAATCGTAATTGGTCTCGTCAAATATCTCTTTGTCGGCGTAATAGTTGACCGTTGTTCCGGTGTTCTCTTCTGCGCTCTTGTCCTTAGCTCTTTTCTCCTGCTGCGGCTTTCCCCTTTCGAACCTCTGTCTGTATACCTCTCCGTCCCTTCTGATCTCGACCTCCATCCATTCGGACAGTGCGTTCACTACAGAAACACCGACTCCGTGAAGCCCGCCAGAAACCTTGTAGCCTCCGGCCCCGAATTTGCCTCCGGCGTGCAGCGTGGTGAGCACCACTTCCGCGGCCGGTCTTTTTGTCTCTTTGTGCGTATCGATCGGGATGCCCCTGCCGTTATCGACAATGGTAATGGAGTTGTTCTTGTTTATCCTGACCTCTATCGTGTCGCAGTATCCCGCGAGTGCTTCGTCGACGCTGTTGTCCACCACCTCGTATATCAGATGATGAAGCCCCGCCTTTGAGGTGGAGCCGATGTACATGCTCGGTCGCTTGCGCACGGCCTCCAGCCCGCCCAGGATCTTTATCTTTGACGCATCATAATCACTTTTTTTGGGCATCTGTGCCTTTTCCTTCCTAGCTTAAAAAGTTTTTCCGCTCAGGCGCCCGCCTATTTTAACTCTAAGGTCTTTCACGGAAGGCTCCCCTATCCTGTCGTTCAGGGCCTTTATTATGCGCTTCCTGTCAAAAGAAAGCTCCTGACAATAGGACGGGTTTTCCGTCGACACCACCAGGACGCCGCCGCTAAAATCCTCCACCCAACTTTTGTCTTCCCTGTCTATTATCTGGGGCCAGAGCGAAACGGCCTCAAAGCCTTTCAGCCTCTTCCCCATCTTTGGGTTCTTCTTTATGAACTGGTCCAAAACCGTCTTCAGGGTTTCCATCAGGCGGCGGTTTCCGTTGTCCTTATCGGCATTATTATGTATAAGTAATTGCTTCCGTCCCCGGGTTTTATTACGCCCGGGCTCAGCGGCCCGGAAAATTCAAATATCACCTTTTCTGAATCCAGCGCCTTTAGAACGTCCGTGAGCAATCTTACATTAAAGGCGATGGGGTCTTTTGCCTTGCCGCTTATCTCAACGTCGACAACCTCGTCTATGTTCCCTACATCGGGAGTGCTCGCGATTATATGCACCTTGCCATCCTCGATCTTTAGCTTGACTATGTTCGAACTTCCCCCGGCGATCACGGCGGCCCTTTCGGCCGATTCCAGAAAAGTCGCGGTATCAACGGATATTTTTACCTCGCTGTTTTTGGGTATAACCTGTTTATAGTCCGGGAACTGTCCCTGGATCAGGCGAGATACCAGATATGAATCATTAAACCTGAAGGCGATCTGTTCGTTTGAAACGCTTATTTTGAGCTCACTGCCTTCCTGAGCGCTCTGGACCATCTTCATTACTTCCATGAGCGCCTTGGCCGGGACGATAACGCTCGCGTCAAAGTCCACGCCCTTGATCTTTTCACCCCTTTTTGCCAGCCTGAAGCCGTCGGTCGCGACCATTCGTATATTGCTGTCATCGTCCTTGTGGCCTTTTCCAATCTCTATCAATATTCCGTTCAGAACATATTTGTCCTCGCTGGTAGATACGGAAAATATGGTCTGTTTGACCATCTCCGTGAAGGTTTTTGGCGAAATAGATATGTTCTTTGTGTCCTTGATCTTCGGAAGTACAGGAAATTCCTCCGGAGAAAGCCCGTTAATATTAAAATTGGACTGTTTATAGGATATCCTGACCACGCCTTTGTCGTTCTTCCTTATGTTTATGTCGGAAGAAGGCAATTTTGAAACTATCCCTGCAAGGGTCTTTGCCGGAAGAAGCACCGCGCCTTCCTGTTTTATGTTGGCCGCAACATTAACTTCCAGTCCCATTTCAAGATTATTGGCGGAAAGTTTCATGCCGTCTTTTGTCGTCTCAAAAAGAATATTGCCTATTATCGGCAAAGTGCTTCTTGTTGACACTATCCTTTCGACAGCCTGAACTCCGGTGAACAGATCCTCTTTTTTACACTTTATCTCCATATTCCTCTTTCTCCTTTCGGAATTTTAGTTGAGTTAATAAAAAGAGACGCAGTAGTAATAGCTGTGGATTTGTGCAAAACCATTATTTTGTTCAAGTTTAGGTCAAAAACAGAAGTGTACAACCAGATAACTCCTTAAAAACATCTTAATATCCTGTTGACAACCGCGATCCATATAAAAACGACACTTTTTTCAACAATCGGCTAACAACTCCTAAACAACTTATCCACCGGATTTTTTTAACTGTTCAGAAATCGTCTCAACGGCATCGGCGGTATCCTTATCATCACGGACCGCTGTCTTTATTTTATCACAGGCGTGCATGACCGTAGTGTGGTCCCTGCCCCCAAAAGCATCGCCGATCTTAGGAAGAGAGGCGCTGGTAAGCTCTCTTGCCAGATACATCGCCATTTGTCTTGCGGCCGCTATTTCCTTTGTCCTCGTTTTTGAATTCAATTCTTCTATTTTTATCCCGAAGTATTCCGCCACCGCTTTCTTTATGGATTCTATGGATATTGGCGGCCTGCTTTTGGGGGCGGGAAGCACATCCTTTAGAAGTTTTTCGGCAAAGGACACGGACACATCCGCTTGTTCGACCGAAGCGCGGGCTATGACCCTGTTTAGCGCGCCCTCAAGGTCTCTGATGTTGGAAGATATCCTCGAGGCTATTATATTGAAGACCTCATCCGAGATCCGGATCTTCTCCCCTACCGCCCGCTTTTTTAGTATAGCGATCCTCGTTTCAAAATCCGGCGGCTGGATATCGGCGATCAGGCCCCACTCAAAACGGGACCTGAGGCGGTCTTCGATGTCCGGGATCTCTTTTGGCGGGCGGTCGTTGCTCAGGATGATCTGTTTCGAGCTTTCATACAGCGTGTTAAAAGTATGGAAGAACTCCTCCATGGTCCTTTCCTTCCCGGCGAGGAACTGAACATCGTCTATCATGAGCACATCGACATTCCGGTATTTATTCCTGAATTGCGCCATGGTATTGTGCTGGATCGAGTCGATCAGCTCGTTGGTGAACTTTTCGGAAGAAACATACACGACCTTTGCCTTGGGCGCCCTTTTGAGCACTTCATATCCTATGGCCTGCATAAGATGTGTTTTTCCCAAGCCCACGCCACCGTAAAGGAAAAGAGGATTGTACGCCTTTCCCGGGGATTCCGATACGGCAAGCGCCGCGGCATGGGCGAACCGGTTGCCGTGGCCAACGACAAAGTTCTCAAAAGTGTATCTCGGGTTTAGGAACGGGATCGAAAGATATACCGGGACCGAGGGCGCGACCCTTTTTTCCTCGCCCGCCGGCTCTTCTTTTGGGGTGACCACGAACTTGATGCTCTTAAGGTCCGGCTCCCCTATTACTTTTATTGCCCCAAGAATGGACTCATCACATTTCTTTTGGCACAACCAATCATGGGAAAAATGGCTCGGGACCGCAAGCACCAGCACCCCGTCCGATATTTCCACCGGCCTTGCCGACGAAAGAATGGTCTCATAAATAGGCTTGCTCAGCCCTTTTTCAAGCTCTTTTAATATTCTGGACCAAACATCTTCAATGTCTGATATTGCCATTTTTTAACAACCTATCCACAAGTTTTACGCTCGACAGATCCGCAGCAGAGCGGATTCTCATACCTCATACTACCAAATTTGAGGCAAAACTTCAATAAAAAACGAAGTTATCAACAAACTAATCCACAGGCGCAAAAACATGTGGATAAGCCGCCCTTCAATATCCTCAAATCCAAGGGTCGCCGGGCCTGTTGGAAAATATTAACATCAGGACGAGAGAACGTCAATCGGCCTTCTTGACAACATCCCCCATTCTACTTTATAATTCTATTGGAGATACTATAAAATGGTAAAAAGAACGTTCCAGCCCAGCAAGCTTCACAGGAAAAGGGTTCACGGCTTCAGGAGAAAAAAATCTTCCAAAGCCGGGAGAAAAGTCCTTTCCAGAAGAAGAAAAAAAGGAAGGCGCAGGCTTGCCCCTTGATCGAGCTCTTCATAAAAGAGCAGAGAGATTTTAACCGCGTAATCAAATCAGGCAAACAGATAAACACTCCGATCGGGCGGATGAAATTTCTTAAAAATGGCGTAAAAACGCCAAAATTGGGGATAATACTAGGCAAAACCCAGGGCTTGACCGCAGTAAAAAGGAATAGAATAAGGCGCATAATAAAAGAGGCATGGAAGAAAACGTTTCCCATGCTAAGCGCTCCCGTAGAGGCCGTAATATTTCCGAGAAACGATATTTTTGCTGAAAAATCAACAAAAATAGAGCAAATTCTTTTGAGGGCGATAGGGGACCGTCGAGATAATGAGCGCATCTAGGCACGGATTTTGTGAAAGAGCCGCTATACGAATTATCGGGGCATATAAAAGATTTTTGTCCCCGGTTTTGCCGTATTCATGCCGCTATTATCCGTCCTGTTCCCAGTATTGTATTGATGCCATCGAGAAATATGGCTTAATTAAGGGAATTATTATGGGTTTTCTTAGGGTTTCCAGGTGTAATCAGTTGTTCCGTGGCGGGTTTGACCCGGTAAAATAAAAGGAGAAAACAATGGGGCCTCTTGTCGATGTGATGTTAAGGATACTCGATCTTTTCTATAACATAGGTTTTCACAACTATGGCATAGCCATAATTCTTTTGACCGTAGCCGTTAAATTTGCTCTTTATCCTTTGACCCTTCAGTCCATACAGCAAATGTCCGCTATGCAGAAGATACAGCCCAGGTTCGACGAGCTTAAAAAGAAGCATAAAGATAAACCCGAAAAATTCCAGCAGGAGATGATGGATCTCTACAAGGAGCACGGCATCAATCCTCTGGGGGGGTGCCTACCGATACTTCTCCAATTGCCCATATTTATAGCGCTTTTTATGGCCCTGACAAGCGCTTCTTTCAAGGCAGCGCTTGCCGCAGCCCCTCAGGCCGCAGCCTTTCTTTGGATACCGGACATCTCTTACAAGGATCCGCTGTATATCATGCCCGTGCTTATAGGGATCTCGACCTATTTATCGCAAAAGACCATGCCCAGCAGCGGCTCGACCGAACAGACCAAATACCTTATGTTGATAATGCCTTTCTTTATAGCTTTTATAAGCCTGGAGTTCGCGGCGGGCGTGCAACTGTACTGGTTCGCGCAGAATGCCCTTACCGTAGTCCAGCAGCTGTATATAACGGCAAAAAAAGGCAAAGTATAGAAGGAGGAGCAGGGGATGAGCAGCAGCGTCAGAATGAAAGGCCGGAGCACCGAAGAGGCGATCAAAAGCGCTCTGGAGGTCCTGAAAGCAGGCAGGGATGAGGTAGACGTCAGGGTGATATCGGAAGGCGAACAGGCGGTGCTCGGGGTTTTCGGCGGCAAGGACGCCGAAGTCGAGGTAAAGCTTAAGCTGAGCATAGCGGAAGAGGCCAAAAACATACTGCAGGATATATTGGACAGGGCAGGGCACATAACCCAGGTATACATTGAAGATGATTCCGAGGAAACGGCCTCGTTGGACATAAAAGCGGATGATCCAGCCAGGGTCATCGGCAAGGACGGGGCAACGCTTGCCTCGCTCCAATATCTTACCAGCGTGATATCCAACAGGGGAAAAGAGACCAAAAAGAGGGTCGAGGTAGATTGCGGAGGATACCGCAAAAAACAGGAGAAGAGAATAGAAAAGATCGCAAAGGAAACTGCCGAGGAAGTCGAAATATCCGGCAAGGAAATTGGGCTTCCTCCAATGACCCCAAGGGAAAGAAGGATCGTCCACATAACCATAAAGGACATGCCGAAGATATCCTCATATAGCGTAGGCGACAGGGACAACAGAAGGGTCATAATAGCTCCCCGGAAACCTTAAGAATGCCTGCCTCAAACGAAGATACAATAGCCGCTGTTTCGACCGCTCAGGGGGCGGCGGCTATTGCAGTAATAAGAATATCCGGCACCAAATCATCCGAAATCATCACCCAGATAATTGGCTCAGATAAGCCAAAAAAACAACCAAAAAACGTTTGTGTTGCCTGGGCTAAGGAGATCGGCTCCTCAAAAAAGATAGACAAGGTCATAGCAATATACTTCAAATCCCCGGATTCATATACAGGGGAGGACATGGCCGAGATCCATTGTCATGGAGGACTATTGATCGCTCACGAGATCGTTGCCCAAATACTTAAATCCGGCGCAAGATTGGCCGAAAAAGGCGAATTTTCCAAGAGGGCTTTTTTGAACGGCAAAATGGATCTCGTCCAGGCAGAAGCGGTCATAGAAGCCATAAGCGCGAAGACCTCGGGCGGATTATCCGCGGCAGCCGAAAGGATATCCGGGAAGCTGTCCAAAGGCATAGGGGAGATAAAAGAACTTCTGGAACAGGTCCTTGCTGATATCGAAGCAAGCACGGATTTCCCAGACGACGTTGCCGAACCAAAGCGGCCGGATATAGCCGCAAGTATCGAGGATTTAATAGGGAGATGTCAAAAGCTCATTGCCGACTTTGAAGCCGGAAAGATCATTACAGAAGGCATAAGAGTTCTGATCCTGGGCAAGCCCAATGCGGGCAAGTCAAGCCTTTTAAATGCCATTCTTCGGGAAGAAAGGGCGATTGTTACCGATATCCCGGGAACGACCACCGACACGATAGATGCCACGATCGCCATTGAAGGAATGCCATTTACATTTATCGATACCGCAGGAATACGGGACCCCAAAAACCAGATAGAAACAGAGGGCATAAAAAGAGCGATAGAAAAGATATCCTCATCCGACCTGGTGCTTGCGGTTTTTGATCTATCCGAGCCATTCAGCGATGAAGACGCCAGACTGCTCAAAGAAATAAAGCACTTCCCAAATAGCATCGCAGTACTTAACAAGCTAGACAAGGCCGAATCCCTTGATACCAGACAGATCTCAGGCCTTATGCCGATAATGCTAAAAGTATCCGCCAAAACCGGTGCGGGGATAAAAGCGCTGGAAGAGGCCTTGGCCAGCAGGTCCAGACATAATTTGCCTGAGAATATTGGGGCAGCCTTCCTTGGCAATGAAAGGCAGCTGTCTTTGGTCGCCTCAGCAAAAGAGGCCCTAACAAACGCAAAAAACACAATAACCAACGAAGAGCCGATAGACATGGTCTCGATCGATATCAAAGAAGCACTTTGCAATATTTCGGAGCTGACAGGAGCGGCGGCATCCGACACAATAATCGATAGAATATTTCAAGGCTTCTGTATAGGCAAGTAAAATGTTTCACGTGAAACATTTTACTTGAATATGTGAGCTTAAAAGGGTACAATGTTTCACGTGAAACATCGAGAACGCTGATATCCGGCATGTTTCACGTGAAACACATCAAACTCGCTGGATTCAAGCCAAAGGAGGCAAAAAAAATGGCAATAATAGACGGAAAATCAATGGCTCGGGAAATAAAGGAGTCTTTGGCAAAACGCATTAAGAACGAGGGGATAAAAGCATCTCTGGCGGTTGTTCTGGTAGGGGACGATCCGGGATCAAAGATCTACGTTAACTCCAAGGAAAAAGATGCAAATGAGATCGGGATCGGATCTGTCATTCGCAGGCTTCCAGGGGGAATATCTCAGGATGAGCTTGAAAGAGAGATAAGGTCATTAAACTCTGATGCAAATATAACCGGGATCCTGGTGCAGCTCCCGCTTCCAAAGCATTTGGATGAAGCGAGAATTTTGGAGTTAATATCACCAAAAAAGGACGTTGACGGGCTTCATGAGGTCAACATGGGAAGGCTTCTTTTGGGCAAGGAGCCCTATCATTATCCGTGCACCCCTTCCGGAATAATGGAAATGCTCTTTTCCACAAAAACGGAACTCAAAGGCAAAAACGCGGTTGTTATAGGCAGAAGCAATATTGTGGGAAAGCCGATAGCTCAATTGCTCTTAAGGCAGCATTTAACTGTAACAATGTGTCACTCGAGAACCAAAGATTTGGCTTATTTCTGCGAAAAAGCCGATATACTCGTTGTGGCCATAGGCAAACCCAAGTTTTTAAGATCAAATTTGGTTAAAGATGGGGCTGTTGTCATAGATGTGGGAATGAATAGGACGCCGGAAGGGCTCTTTGGAGATGTTGATTTTGAAGATGTAAAGAACAAAGCTTCTTTTATTACTCCGGTGCCGGGAGGCGTCGGGCCGATGACCAGAGCCATGCTAATGAAGAACTGCGTGCATGCGGCCGAACT
>CAZRTO010000029.1:0-5906 GCA_964603025.1 uncultured bacterium
GAAAAATGGAGATGAGGGGATTTGAACCCCTGGCCCCCGCGTTGCGAACGCGATGCTCTACCAACTGAGCTACATCCCCGGACGCCTGCGGCGTAAGGAACAAGGAATAAGCAGCAAGGAGTAAGGAAAAATCTGCCGCTTACTTCCAGAGCTTCTTTTTTTCTTTGACCTCTTTGACTTCTGTCGGAAATATGTCCTCTATGATCTCGTCCGGCTGGAACCATAGTTTGATCTCTACTTCGGCTTCGTCCGGAGTTGCCGAACAATGAAGGACATTCTCGAATATGCCTTTTGAAGTTATCCTGCCGTACTGCCCTCTTATGCTCGAGGCATCGGCTTCTTCAGGGTTCGTGGCGCCTGCCAGCTTGCGGACTTTGCCTACCGCGTCTTCCCCGGAATAAACGAGCGCCAAAACCCTTCTGTAAGGCTCATCATAGACTTCACCTGAGATATATTTGACCACTTCTTCAAAAAAGGGCTTGTCCTTCAGATGCGCGTAGTGTTTTTCGGCCAATTCCCTGGTAACGACAAGGACTTTGGCGCCGATGATCCTCAGCTTGGTCTCGGACAGCCTTGTAAGGATATTCCCGGTAAGCGATTTCTTTATGCCGTCCGGTTTTATGACTACAAGGGTTTTTGTATTGGCCATTTTTATCTCCTCTTATTTGTCCTGAAGTATTGCGATACCCGGCAGGGATTTGCCTTCGAGGAACTCGAGCGACGCCCCGCCGCCGGTCGATATATGGGTGATCTTGTCGGCGACCCCGGCTTTTTCCACCGCGGCCGCGGAATCCCCGCCCCCGATGATCGTTACCGCTTTTGACGAAGCAAGCGCTTTGGCCACCTCTATAGTACCTTTGGAGAACTTGGGATTCTCAAAAACACCCAGAGGACCGTTCCAGACAACGGTACCCGCGTCTTTCACCGCATCCTTGATCAGCTTAACCGTCTCCGGACCTATGTCGACCCCCATCATGTCCTGAGGGATCTGTCCGGAGGCAACGGTTTTAACCTGAGCATCCGGAGACGAAAGATCGGACGTCACAATGTCATCCACGGGAACTATCAGTTTGAGGGTCTGCATACCTTTGAGTTCGGCCCAGATCAGCTTGGCCTGGTCCAGGAACTTTTCTTCTACAAGGGACCTGCCAATTTCTATCCCCTGTGACTTGAGAAAAGTATAGATCATCCCGCCGCCGATCACAAGAACGTCCACCTTTTGGGCAAGATTTTTTATCACGGATATTTTGGAAGACACCTTGGCGCCTCCGATTATCGCCACGAAGGGTTTTTTCGGGTCGGTCAGGGCTTTGCCCATCACGTCAAGCTCTTTTTGTATGAGGAAGCCGCACACGCCCGGAATGATCCTGGCAACCCCCTCGGTGGAAGCATGCGCTCTGTGGGCGGTGCCGAAAGCGTCGTTCACATAAACATCCGCCAGCGCGGCAAGCTTTTTGGCGAAATTCTCGTCGTTCTCTTCTTCTTCCTTGTAAAAACGCACGTTCTCCAGGAGAGCCACATCCCCGTCATTGAGTGAAGAGACAGCGTTCTCGACCTCTTCGCCTATGCAGTCGTCCAGCTTGAGCACGTTCTTTTTAAGAAGTTCACCAAGCCGCTCCCCCACTTTTGTAAGGCGCAGTTCCTCGGTCACTCCGCTGGGCCTGCCAAGGTGGGAAACAAGGATCACCCTGGAACCCTTTTCGATAAGATATTTTATCGTGGGCAGAGCTTCTTTTATCCTGCGGTCGTCGGTTATTTCCCCCGTTTTCTTGTCGCGGGGAACGTTAAAGTCCACTCTTACGAGAACACGCTTGCCTTTTAGCTGGTCCGCGCCAAGGTCCGCAATGGATCTCTTCATAATCTCTCTTCCTCCTTTTTTACCCCATCTTCCGCTTCGCTCCCTCTCCCCCTTTGGAAGAGGGAGATCTGCCGGCAGTCAGGGGCAGGGCCGGGATGAGGGTTAGACAAAAAAGCCCCCGTTTTACCGGAGGCTTTTAATGTTCTTTATGCTACTTTGCCATCTTGACGAGCAGGTCTATGACGCGGTTCGAGTAACCCCACTCGTTATCGTACCAGGAAACCACCTTAAAGAACCTCTTCTCGCCTTTCAGGTTGTTCTGAAGCGTTGCCAGTGAATCGTATATTGAGGAACGCTCGTCGTGGATAAAATCCGTCGAGACCAGCTCTTCGTTGGCATAGCCAAGAATGCCCTTCAGATATGTCTGCGAAGCTTTTTTAAGCGCCGCGTCGATCTCTTCTATGGACGTGTCTTTAGCAGAGCGGAAAGTAAGGTCGACCACAGAGACATCCGCTGTCGGGACCCTGAAAGCCATGCCGGTCAGTTTGCCTTTTGTCGCCGGGAGCACTTCGCCCACCGCTTTGGCCGCGCCGGTCGTGGACGGGATTATATTGATAGCAGCCGCCCTGCCGCCTCTCCAGTCCTTTTTGGACGGGCCGTCGACCACTTTTTGGGTGGCCGTATAAGCGTGGATCGTGGTCATCAGACCGGTCTCGATGCCGAAACCTTCTTTAAGGAGCACATGCACCACCGGAGCCAGACAGTTGGTCGTGCAGGATGCGTTGGAAACTATATTATGCTTGGAAGCGTCGTATTCGCCGTCGTTGACGCCCATTACTACGGTCTTGACATCCCCTTTGCCGGGAGCGGTTATAAGTACTTTTTTCGCTCCGGCGTCGAGATGGCCTTTTGCCTTGTCGGAGGAGGTGAAAAGCCCTGTGGCCTCGATCACTATGTCAACGCCCAGTTCCTTCCACGGGAGCTGTGAGGGCTCTTTTGTGGCCATGACGCATTTGATCTTTTTGCCGTTGACCACAAGCACGTCATCCTCTGCCGCTGAAGGGGAGCTTTTTTCGGTGGAAATTTCGGCCTTGAAACGGCCGTGAACGGAGTCGTACTTAAGCTGATAGGCAAAATACTTGGCATCGGTGCTTATATCCACCACCGCTGCGACCTCCACCTCTTTGCCCATCACGCCCTTTTCGACCATAGCCATGAACACGAGCCTTCCTATCCTGCCGAAACCGTTGATACCGACTTTTACAGCCATTTAACCCGTCCCCCTTCTGATTTTTTAAGCTTACAGGACCTTCCGCGGTCTTCTTTCAGCTCATTTATAGTAATTATATCACTGCGCGAAAAAATGTGTCAAACACACGGCCGCGGTGATATAATCGCATCAAGATATGGACAAAAACCGGAAAATACGGATCGCCGCGCTCGCGGCAGCGGTGGCGGGTTTGCTCGCTTACCTTTATATGTTCGCGCCCGACGTGCAGATGCTCAAAAGCACCGCATCCAGAAGGATCATAGAAGCCTCTCTTGTTACCGTGCGCGGGAGCGAAAAAGGAAAGCTTTCCTTTGAGATCAGGGCGGAAAAAGCATCTTCCGACAAGGACCAGTCGGTGATCGAGATAGAGAATGTTTCATTCGGCAACGTGTACGGCGATGATGGGCGCATCGTAATGAAAGACCTGAAAGCCCGGAATGTAACCGTGCAGCAATACTCCAATATCATAGAAGCCCAAGGCAAGGACAAAGAACCTCTATCGGCTATGCTGGACATCGGCCGGGCGTCCGGAAAAAAGCCCTCCGGCAAGCGGCAGATGTCGCTGTTGACCGCTGAAAGCCTGAGGTACAACACTTCGACAAAAAAGGGCTCGGTCAACAGAGGCTCCCTGCAAGGAAAAAAGTTCAGAATAAGCGGCGACAACATAGGTCTAGACGCTGCCGAGGGAAAAGCGGTATTTTATCCTTACGCGGCGGCGCGATCGCAAACACAGACTATTAAAGCAATGACCCTCGAAAGTCATTTTGAGCGGGAAGTACTCAAAGGGCTGAACGACACCGAGCTCAACCTGCAAAAACACGGCACAACGGCAAAAGCTGACTACCTGGAATTTTCCACGGAAACGCTTGACGGGTCCATGGAAGGCAACGTCAGACTGATCCAAAAAGGGAAGTTCTCCACAGCTGACCGGATGGATTACGACAACAGCGCTGGGACCGCGGTGCTTATGGGGTCGGTCAAGACCATGATAGAAAAAGGCTCTGCGATGCTGGACGAATCCACGGTGCAAAAGATCAGGAACGCCGAAACGAAAAAGGTCCTCAAGGACGGTATGCTGCTCATCTGTCAAAAGCTCTCCGTGTCGGTTGACAGCGGCAACGCCTCGGCCGAAGGCAAGGTAGAGCTGCTGCAAAAAAATAACCGTGCCAGGTCGGACAGGGCCTATTTCGACAAGAAAAAAGAAACAGTGGTAATGACGGGGAATGTGCACATAGAGAAAGAGGGTCAGTGGCTCAAGACCCAAAAGATCACCGCATCACTGGGAAAAGAGGAATTTGAGGCAACGGGCGGCGTTGAGACGCTGATAAGGATCAAGCGGCAGCGCTGATCTCTCTGCGGTACTCGCTCTCTCTCCAGCATGACCTGAAAAAAGAGCACACCTCGCACAGATCAAGTTTTTTCAGGCTTTTCAGGTATGTTTTTCCGCGAGCGTCCTTTACGCCGGCCCTTTTCATTAGCTCCAGGCACGCGGGCATGTCGGACTTGCAGCCGTGCCGGTTGTCGCAGTTGATGCAAAAACCCATAAGAATAACCTCAGCGGTAATATTCCGCTACTATCCTGGAGACCCGGTTCATTACTATACGCGCGTCCGTATCATTCTTGAACCCCTGCGTGAACACGCAAAGGACATATGATCCGCGCGGAGAATACACTATAGCGGCGTCGTGGAGCACGTTCGTGAGCTTGCCGGTCTTGTTCGCGCACGAAAAGTTCTTGGGAAGCGTCCTGGGTATGCCGAACACATATTTCTGGTTGCGCATGAATTTGATCATGTCCGCCCTTGAGGCTTTGGAAAAACCGGCGCCTCTCTGGATCCTGAGCAGAAGATAAGCGATATCGTTCGGGGTGGTGCGATTGTAATTGGGTCTTGGCCTCTCCACAAGAGCGGTCTCATCAAGCAGCCTCGTGTTGCTCAGCCCTATCCTGCGCATGTAAGAATTTACATTCTCTTTGCCGGACATGAGCGCCAGCACATAAGTGGCAGTATTATCGGATATGGATATCATATATCTGCATAGGCTCCACAGGGTATAATAGTTCGGCTTGAGGTATTGGATCACTCCGGCGCCCGGCTGCTTGTGGCTGTCATCCACTTTGACCCTTTTGCCGAGCGTAAGAGTCCCGCTGTCGGAAGCATTGAACAGGTAAGCCATTATAGGGATCTTGATGATGGAAGCGGCCGGGAACACGCTTGAGCCGTTCACAGAGACCCTCGCGCCGGTCTTTACATCTACAACGGTAATGCCGATCTTATGTCCCGGATACACTTTTCTGCCGTAATTCGCGTTGGCAACTGAACTGAGCCGGCTCTGGAGACGCGGGAACCGGGCCGAGGTCTGGGCATATAGGGGCTGGACAAAAAAAACAAGAGCTAAAATAAGAAAAAACAGTTTTTTCTTCATGGTTCCATTATAACAAAGGGAATGTTGGATACAAGGAGGTTAGGCGCTGAAAATTCCGCTGTAGATGTCCTGGTATTTGTCCTTGCCCCCTATCGCAAGCATTGCCAGAGGCATGATTTTTTTGGCCTCGGCCGACATGGCGGACGATATGTTCCGGATATCCCACTGAGCGTGGGCATCTTCGCGCAAACGGCTCAAATGATACAATTCACGGGCATTGCATTTGAATATCACCCTGCGCCTGTGTGCGTTGGTGAGAACGTAAGCTGCCGCATCTCTGTCCTTTTCGGCTATCTTTGTGTAAAGAGCATCGGTGTCAGATATGACCTTTTTAAACTCCTTGTCCATACCAGTCTCGCTTACGGCCGGAGGTACAGTGGCCCCCAATGACGGGTCATAAGGCTGAGCGATAAT
>CAZRTO010000029.1:6006-9671 GCA_964603025.1 uncultured bacterium
ATTTTTGTCCTGCCTATCTCTCTTCAGCACTTCAGCCTTCAGCGCTTCAGCTCTTATGCCTGCGTACGTCTCCGCATCATATTCATTCGCTTCCGTAAAAAGAATTATCGACGGCGCTATCTCCTGCACCAGAGAGAACATCTTTTTCGATATTTCCGTTATCTCATTGTTCTTCTGCGACGCGAACCTCCTGAACATGAGCTCCAGGGTCCTCGCGTTCACCGTCAGTCCGAGCTGCGCCTGCGTGGCAAGGCTGGTTATATATCTGGCGTCCTCTTTGGCCCAGCCTTCGAGCAGGTTGGCGTTCTTCGGATCAGCGGCAAAGTCTTTGTGCTTTTCAAATACATGCACCCGGAATTTTTCGTTGAGCTTGTGGTAAAGAGCGTTCTGCTGCCCGACAAGCGCCGTGAATTCCTTTTCAAAGCCTGCCTCCCTGATCTCCCTGGGCACGACAAAATCGTTCTCAAGCGTGATATATCTCTGTGATTTTTCCGTGAAAGAGGCCAGCCTGAAATGCTCTATGCTCTCGACCGCGAGGCGTGAGATGCCGATGATATCAAAGTTGAATACCGCGTGCTCGGCCACTGAATGATGCCCCATCTTAAAGATTATGCTGCTGTTCGATTTGCGGGATTTTTCAACTTCCTGCCGGGCAGCAGCGCGCAGCTGGTCTATGGGACGCGGATCACGGCTGATCCTGGCGTACGCCGCCGAGAGCGTCTCCGGCGTGATGTCTTTCCTTTCCGGAATGTCCTTTTTCAGCTCTTCTATGACATCGGTATCAATATTATATCCGGCAAGGATGATCTTCTGTTCCATAAAAAATAGTATACCACGGCAGAAACACCGGTCAGGTCTTTATCCTTTTTGAATTTCGCAGGAATATCAAAATATCCAAAAGCACCATCGAAGCGTTCAGTATATAGAAGAGCGTTACGAAGTCTCTGCTGTAAAGCAATTTATGGGTTATTCCGGCGAGATAACCGACAAAAACGATGACAAGGAACCTGAAGCTCTTGCCCGTATTCTGACCGGTTATCAGTGATTTGCGGATCGAAAAAGGCCACGCCGCGCCGAAGCACAGCAACATAATTATCTCGAAAACGCTCATTTTACGATCGGGACCACAAAATATATCTTGCCCGCCGGCATATCGTAAAGTTCATAAGGATCGGAAACTTTATACCCCTTTTCGCGCGTGTATCTATCCAGGGCCGGATATGCTTTCATGGGCCCGAACGCGTAGGAAAGGGAATTCCTTATGGGGAATTCCGCTACAACGCTATCGGAAAGGTTCAGCACCTTTGATCTGTACTTCTTCCCTACTGCCGCGAACGCGGGATAATCTTTTTCCTCTATTACAAGTCCGCACTGGCTCCGGAGCTTGTCGGACGGCACTTTCGACGGGTCATCAAAATAGATCCCGAGCCCTCTTGTGGTGCTTATCCCGTCCGCTTTTACCGCTTCGTAGACCTTGTCGAACACTTTGCCGGTGTTCATGTAGGGCCCGGTGTATTCCTCGTAAACAAAAAGATACGGACCCATTTTTGCTTCCGACACGGCAAGCGGCATCAGCATCCCCATATACGCGAGAAAACCTATAACAGCCGCGGCCAGGATAACGAAAACTATCAATAGCCACTTAAGGAACTTTTTCATCTTTTTCTCCTTTCAGAACAATATTGACAGGCCCTGAGTAAGAAGCGTCACGATCACCCCTGCTATCATAACACCGCACAATATCAGCAGGAACGCTTTTTTCCTGGGGATACCGAACAGATAGGCCGCGGCGGAGCCTGTCCATGCTCCTGTCACCGGCAGAGGCACCGCTACGAACAATACGAGCGCCAGGCTCCCCCACTTCTGATAAGGGCCCGTGAACCTGCTCCTTGTCCTGGTGAACAGCCATGAAAAAAAACTCCTGGCCGCAGCGCTGTGCCTGATCAGGAACCCGGAAACCGCGTCCAGCCCGGCAAGAAGGAACAAAACAGGGAACATGTTCCCCGCCACCGAAAAGACATAGCTCTCAAAAACAGGCATTTTGTAAACTGTAAGGGCAAAGGGGATCGCGGCGCGCAATTCTCCTACAGGCACCATGGCTATCAGAAATGTCCCCAGCTGCGGGGGCAGGCCGGCAAAATATGAGTAATCCATTTTATTTACGCAAATAATACTACCAGAAGGCGCGGCCTTGTTCAATCCGGCCATGCCGACAGCTGGAACTTTTCGCGCGGGAACATTGTCTAATCCATTAGAGGGGTTTATAATCTGGTTAACGGATGAGAACGATAAACAAAAGGATATTCGCAGCAGCCCTCCTGGTCGTTTTTTCCGCGGTCAACGCGGTGCCGGCCGTTTCTGCCACCTGGCAGGAGACATCGGCCCTGGCGGAAAAGAACAACAATGAGCTTAAAGCCGCGGAAAAAGACCTGGAATCCGCGGAGTGGCATCACAAAAGGGCCCTGACTTCGTTCCTTCCGCAGATATCCGCTTCGGCAGGTTACGGCAGGACCGAACCCGGAAGCACTGCATCGTCTTCATACGGATTGTCCGCCACCCAAAATATCTTCAGCGGGTTCGGCAATATCAACGCGGCAAAAAAAGCTTACGCCCAGATGGAATATTCACGCGCCGGGCTCATGCAGAAAAAAGCCGAGGTGCTTTACTCGGCCAGAGCAGCGTATATCGACCTTATGATAGCCGGGACCGATCTGGCCCTCCAGGAAAAGATACTGGCCCGCAGACAGGAGAATTCAAAGCTTATCAACCTGCTCTACGAGAACGGGAAAGAAGACAAAGGCAACATGATGCTCACGCTCGCGGACGTTGAAAGCTCAAAGGCTTCCGTTGCCCAGGCAAAAAGGGCCCTCGAACTCGCGAGGCTCAAGCTTTCCCAGATCGCGGGAGCGGATATCAAAGACGCTGACATCCCCAAAACCGAAGGAATGGCCGGACTTCCCGATATCGAACAATTGGTGCTTTCAAGCCCGTCGTATATGGCGGCAAGATCCAATCTCGAAACAGCTTCCATAGCGGCGGACGAAGCGGTCGCCGGCCTTCTTCCGGACATATCCGCAACGGCTAGTCTGAGGTCATCCGGGACCGCCTGGCCTCCTGATACCGACAGCCGGACATGGTCCGTCGGGATCTCATATTCAATCTTCCCCGGCGGCAGGAATATCATCGACAAGATCGTCAAGGACATAGAAAAGGAAAAAGCCCTGCAGAATTTTGAGCAGGCTAAAAAAGACCTGCTCTACTCCGTAAGATCGGCGTACGACTCGCTTGCCGCAAGGACGGAAACGCTCAGAGTAAAAGAGCTGTACCTTGAGGCCGCCACTGAAAGGGCCCGGATCGCCAGAACAAAATACATAAACGGGCTCATGTCCTACGACGAATGGGACAGGACCGAGAATTCGTATATTTCATCCGAAAGGGACTTCCTTTCTTCCAGAAGAGAGTCTCTTATCGCCGAAGCGGCTTTTAAAAAATCTTACGGAGGTTGGATAAAATGAGGATCGCGAAACTAGCCCTGATACTTTCCGCGGCGGTCGTACTGTCATCTTGCGCAAAAGAAGGCGAAAACACACAAAGGACCGTTGCGGTAAAAAGGGGCGACATAAACAGCGCCATAACCACCGTAGGGATAGTGACCCCTCGCAACA
>CAZRTO010000029.1:9681-17077 GCA_964603025.1 uncultured bacterium
GGCTTGAAATAAAGCCCCCTATCTCGGGCCGGGTCGAACAGGTGCTTGTTAGGGAGGGCGACAACGTCACCAAAGGGCAGATACTGGCGTGGATGAGCTCTTCCGACCGCGCGACACTGATAGACGCTGCCAGGGGAAAGGGAGACGAAGAACTCAAGTACTGGGAAGAAATATACAGACCGGCACCCGTGGTGGCCCCGCTCACCGGTTTTATCATAAGAAGGGGCGTGGAACCCGGACAATCGGTGACCGCCGCCGACGCGATAATAGTCATGGCCGACAAGCTGATAGTAAAAGCTCAGGTCGACGAAACAGACATAGGAAAAATAGCAAAAGGACAGAAGGTTGAAGTGTCGCTGGACGCTTATTCCAACAAAAAGATCGAAGGCAAGGTGGAACACATCGCCTACGAGTCCAGGACCGTCAGCAACGTGAATATTTACGAGGTCGATATAATCCCCGAAAAAGTCCCTCCGTTCTTCAAGTCCGGGATGAGCGCTTCGGCCAGATTCATACTGAGCGCCGGGGAGAACGTCCTTCTGCTTCCGGCGGAAGCTGTCAAGAGCTATAGAGGCGGCTCCTACATCGTGGTCAGGGAAGGCAAAGAATTCAGGTCGGTCAGGGTCGAAACCGGGACAGGCGACGGCATGAACACCGAGATCCTCTCCGGCGTCTCCGAAGGTGATACGGTTGTGATACCGGATGCCAAGCTGTCCGGGGAGCTTTTCCCTTCCGGCAGAAGGGGCCCTCAACCCATGAATATATTCGGGGGCAACAGATAACCAACATGCCTTTGATCGAACTTGTCGGCATATCAAAGACTTACGCGTCCGGCAGCGAGATATCTGTGCAGGCGCTTAAAGGCATCGATCTTAAGATAGATCAGGGGGAATTCGTGGCACTGATGGGGCCTTCGGGCTCGGGCAAGTCCACGCTGCTTGCGATACTGGGAATGCTAGACAGGGCCGACGGAGGCTCGTACCGGCTGAACGGGAAGGAGATCTCCACTTTATCCGACCACGAATCCGCGATGCTCAGGAATAGGTTCTTCGGCTTCATATTCCAGAGCTTCAACCTGCTGCCCAGACTGGACATCATGACCAACGTGCTCCTGCCGTTCATCTATTCTCCAGATGGGATAACGCAAAAAAGCAGACAAAAGGTCATATCTCTCATGGAGCGGGTGGGTCTGGCCGACAGGTTGAAACACTCCCCTACCGAGATATCCGGAGGACAGCAGCAAAGGGTCGCTGTCGTGCGGGCGATAGCCAACGACCCACTTGTGATACTGGCGGATGAGCCGACAGGCAACTTGGACTCAAGATCCACCGAGGAAATAGTGAACATGCTGGTCGAGCTCAACAGGAACGGCAACACCATAATCATGGTCACTCACAACCCGGACCTGGCCAGGTACGCCACAAGAACGCTGTTGCTCAAGGACGGGAAAATAACACAGGATAACGTGCAAAGACCGCATAACAACCCGCAAAGATCGCATAAGACCGGATTTACCGAAAAAAAAGCCGGACTGCCGATCACTCCCGACAGTCTGAAGAACTACACCAAAGAAGCACTGCTTTCGCTCAAAGCCAACAAACTCAGGTCCTTCCTCTCGATCATAGGCGTCATGATAGGCGTGGCCGCCGTTATAGCCATGCTTGCGATAGGCACCGGGGCAAAAGCGCAGGTGGAAAAGAGCCTGTCCAACCTCGGGACCAATCTGCTCATGGTAACCTCCAGCCGCAGGAGCGCGGGAATATCCCTGGGATCGGATTCGGTCACCAGGTTCACTTTAGATGACCTGGAAGCGCTGAAAAGGATAGAAGGCGTAAAGATGGCGATCCCGTACGTGAACGGCCGCGCGCAGGCGGTATACGGCGGACGCAACTGGAGCACGTCCATAGTCGGCACCGAGACCGAGTACGAGAGCATCAAAGACTCTTCCCCTACCAGCGGACGATTCTTCAATAAAGCCGAGGTGACAACGAGGGCAAAAGTAGCGGTGATCGGCTCCAACGTCGCAAAAGAGCTCTTTGCCGAAGAGGACCCTGTCGGCAAGGACATCAGACTGAACAGGGTCAATTTCAGGGTCATAGGAGTGCTCCCGCAGAAAGGCCAGGCCGGTTTCCAGAACCTGGACGACCAGATACTCATACCGGTGACCACGGCTATGTACAGGCTGATCGGAACTGACTATATAAACAGGTTTGAGGTCCAGGCCGAAGACCCGGGAATCCTTCCCGAGGTAGAAGCCGCTATCCCGCCGACGCTAGGAAGGATACGGAGGCTGCAGGAATCCCAATACGACCAGATAGACGTGAGGAATATGGCCGATATCCAAAAAGCGATGAGCGAGACCATACGAACGCTCACCTATCTGCTCGGATCGATCGCGGCTGTCAGCCTTCTGGTCGGAGGTATCGGCATCATGAACATAATGCTGGTCATAGTCATGGAAAGAACGCGCGAGATAGGCTTAAGAAAAGCGCTTGGAGCGCAGAACTCCGACATAATGATACAGTTCCTGGTGGAAGGCACTCTCATCTGCCTGATCGGCGGGATCATCGGCATACTGTTCGGAAGTTCGATCGCTGTTATCATGTCCTCCATATTCGGCTGGAACACTCTTGTTTCCGGAGGGTCGATCATCCTGGCGTTCGGCTTTTCGATCTTTACGGGACTCGTATTCAGTCTGTGGCCCGCCCGCAACGCCGCCCGGCTGCTGCCCATAGAAGCGCTCAGGTACGAATAAAACAATTCGGGAACTATATAAAAATATCAGAACCGAGCTGACCGCCGATCCTTAGGGCGGCGGTTGCCGCCGTCCAACCGCCGCCCCGTTCCCGCTGCTGGGCGACCTTTTCGGCTTGGACGATTTCAAGCTTTTGGCTCCGGCTTGCCGGAGCCGGTTCCGCTTTGCGGAACCCTTTGGCGGCAAATTCTTTTAGCTCTTGGTTTCTTTTGCTCCATCTTCCTCAATTTTTCCAATATTTGATACTTGAGGAATAATTTCCATCTTCGGTTTGTTTTTTATGCCTTTAATAATTTCATCAATACTTGATTTTGTTGATAGCCAAGTGATAAGAAAAACGATTCCCAAAACAACCCCTAAAATTCCAAATACAAGATTCAAATTGAATGACAAAGTGACTTGAAATTGCCCCGGTTTATATGCCTCAGAGAATGCATTAATAGAACAAGGTATCCCAACACAAAAACAAGCGATAGAGAAATCCTTCCAGTTATTCTGCGATACATTCTTTATATTAGAAAGTTCTTCTTTTGTTAGAGAATAGCAAACAATCTCTGGATCGTAATGCATGAATATCTTTTGTGACGAAGCGTTCATTTTTTCTCTTCCATTTTGTCTTTTGGCAACAGACCTAATACCCCCATAGCAAATAGTCTTACATTCCCGCACGTATTACAGATCAATGCTGCTGCTGGGATTTGAGGTGGCGGTATTCTGAACGAGCCCGACAAATCAGTTATTGTTAGAGATAGTGCTTGCTCAACAACAGACCAGTTATTGCTTCCGCATATTTCACAATTTGCTTTAGTGCCCCTGCTTTTTAACTCTTCAAGCAATTTTTCTTTGTAATTTTCAGGTAACCCCATCTTCTTTCCTCCCTATTCTCAATTTCCTTCTGAATTTTGTTATACATTATAACATCTAGAGTGGCAACGTATAATCCGTGCTTTCATTAACGATCCTTTTTATGAAATTCTTATAGTCGTTCAAAAACCTTACCAAATAATTTGGATGGAATAATCTAAAGGTATTTGCCGGCAAATCATTATGTGACAATTTTGCTAGTTTTCTCTTGCTGATGTTCTTGATTCCAATAAATCTCACACCATTAAATATGGCGGATATTTTTTTGTCGTAGTGCGGACCCGTCAAAAAGATTACAATCTGCGGTTTTAATATCTTGATCTCCAAAACGAGAATATCAGAAAATGTATTCAATATCTCTCTTTTTCTAATGCTCCGCAATACCTTATATTCATTGATCTTGTCAACATTAGTCCATAGACTAGATATATTCCCACTCTGCTGATTAAAAGCACGCATAAAATCCTCTAGTACCTTCCAAAAATGTGTTTTTGGGGATTTGCTTGAACGGTAATACTTTTGGTATTTTTTCATCATGGCCAATATGCCTCTTTTATTTTTTAAAAGTCTAATATTAAATGTTCCCCACTTATTAATTTTTTGTCCAATAAAGAGGACTTTTATTTTTGCATTCAGATAATTCTCGTCTGGGCAGATTAATAATGGGCTCGAAAGAGCTATTTCCTTGATAGCTATTTCATGAGATTGTAACGAAGAAATTAATGATGTTAATCTTGTATGATACAGCTTCAATAGCCTTGTGTTTATGGTAGACATTACATTGTAAGTATATATTAGTTGCAAACATATTTGACAAATACGTTTGATTATCTTAGAATTGGTAAATCGAAAGTAATTCGAAAGTACATTATGCAAAAACAAATAACAAAAAGACAAAAACAAGCCCTGGATTTTATAAAAAGGTTTAAAGACAATAAGGGATATGCCCCTTCTTTGGAGGAAATCTCTAAGCATTTGGGATTGTCGTCTGTTTCAACAGCTCACCATCATGTCAACGCACTTGAAGAAGAAGGTTATTTGGTTAGAGGAGAAAACACCCCAAGAGCCATTGCTGTTAAAGAGATCAATAAATTAATTAGCATACCTCTTTTAGGCGCTATTTCAGCGGGAACCCCTATTGAAGCTATCGAAGAAAAAGAGACAATCGAGATTCCAAAGTTTCAGCTCTCCAAAGGTGGAAAACATTTCGCCTTAAGAGTAAAAGGGAACAGCATGATTGGCGAAGGAATCCATAATGGAGATACTGTAGTCATTAAAGAACAAACCATCGCTAATAACGGCGATACAATAGTTGCCTTGATAAACGGCAATGAAGTGACCCTAAAAAAGTACTATAAAAAGGACAATACGTTTGTTTTACAGCCTGCAAATCCTGATATTAAGCCAATTTATACAAAAAATCTGAAAATTCAAGGGAAAGTAGTTAGCGTTATTAGAAATTATGAGAATAATCCAAATATTGAGATAACTGAAGCGGCTCCCGAGTCAATAAATCAAACGAACAAAGAATATACGCTTAAAAAATGGACAAATACATTTCAATGCATGGATTGCGTTGAAGGCATGAAACAATTACCGGATCACTCAATCGATCTGGTGGTCACTTCTCCTCCATATGATGCAATAAGAGAGTATAACGGCTTTAGTTATGACTTGCATGAAACTGGCAAAGAAATACATAGAATCTTAAAGGAAGGTGGAATAGCCGTAATGGTTATTCAAGATCAAACAAAAGATTTTGGAAAGTCATTAACCTCTTTTAAAACAATTGTCGACTGGTGTGAAAATATTGGTTTCAAACTATTTGAAACGGTCATTTACAGAAAGCACGGTACTGAGGGTGCTTGGTGGAAGTATAGATTTAGAGTAGACCATGAGTACATGCCGATCTTTATCAAAGGGGCTCGTCCAGCATATTTTAATAAGGAGCCCTTAAAAGTTCCGTCAAAACATGGCGGAAAAGTCATGACAGGAAGCGGTAATAGACGAACGGATGGAATTACAACAAAAACAGTAACCAGACCCATAAATCTGACAAAATGCAGAGGAACTGTTTGGGATTATCTAAATGCAGGGGACAAAGACCCATTAAAAAGGAAACATCCTGCAGTGTTTCCTGACAAGATTCCATTTGATTTCATTCAATGCTTCTGTCCCCCAAATGGGATCGTATTGGATCCTTTCATGGGTTGTGGATCCACTGCAATCATGGCGAAGAAACTCAAAAGAAAATATATTGGATTTGATATATCGAAAGAATATTGCGAATTAGCAAATCAGAGAATTAATAGCCTTCCAGAAACACTTTTTTAACTAATTGTGTCAGGATTTTCCAGTGTAAATTCAATTTCCCCACCACTTGTTACTGCCATTGACAAGGGGTTTCTACTCATTAAGTTAAGGTATTTTGTATTATTTAAAGCACTCACAATTTCTTTGGAAAATCTTAATAGCTTAAATCCATTCCAATGCCACTTGTCAGCGATATAAGGCATTTTGATAAATTTAGCCATTTCCTGAATGAATCCTTCAATTCTTGCTTTTTCAATATTATGGATATTGAATAAATGCCCGGCCGCCTCCAGATTAATCGGTTCTCCTGCAGGATTAGATATCTTTAGCTTGTCGCCTGTCCTTTTATTTCTCCCCAACGGTCTGTAGGTAGTTCCAAAATATAAACCCTTGGCATTAAAAGTGTCTCTCATTCTTAAAAAGTCATTTAGTCCAGTCATTATTTCATAAAAACTCATATCATTTGAACAAAACAACTCATTAAGAATATGATCTTTCGAATCTATGCCCATAGCTGAGAACCACCGCAAACAATTTTCAGTATATCCAAACAAGTTATTCCAAACACCATCGGTAAACAATAATGGCCATATTGCGGATTGAGGAATTGATTTTATTAATCCTCCCGAAGAATAAATCGATAATAGCAAATGGATTGTTCCAAATGGATATTTGTTCTGGAAATCATTTTTTGCGTCATAGTTTAATATATTATTTGGTTGAATGCACGAGTCATAATTGAAATTGGGAACTGCCGCGATCCGTTTGTTGTATTTCACCATATGATGACCAATACTCGCTATCTGATTTCTGTTAATATCAACATCAACAAAAATACAATCTAGGGGATTTATGCCATTTTTGATAATTAATATTTTTCCGTCATACCAGCCGCATATTTCTCCTTCTAAAACATTCGTAATATACAGACCACATAAAAATCCGTCGCTATCAGGACTAAGGATGTACTTCCTCTCTTTTTCAATAATCCAAGAAAAATCACGAACTATTTTCTTGCAATCAATTGTTGCCATAAAAACCGCTCAAATCTTTCTTGTATATTTTTGCAAATGTCTTCAGCTCGATTGCATCAATCCTCTGTTCGCCGGATTCTATTTTTGAAATATAAGACTGCGGCTGTTTTAAAAGTCTTGACACCTGGACTTGCGTAAGTCCCGCTTCTAGTCTGGCAGCTTTAAGCTTGCTTATCAGCTTTTTGTATTCTTTCAAATATATTGTCTTTACCATGTTTATATGATATATTCTATTTTAGAATATTCAAAATTAGAATAATGCTTTTCCTTGCCTTCTGGGGTGGGCGGTCGGGGGCAATCCAGAGTTCAAAAAGCCCGCTTTTGGCCAAAATAAAGTTCGAGCCGATATTTTTCTAAGGTTCTTTGGCAGTATTTCAAGCCGAAAAGGTCGCCCAGCAGCGGGAACGGGGCGGCGGTTGGACGGCGGCAA
>CAZRTO010000030.1:0-16481 GCA_964603025.1 uncultured bacterium
TGACTTAGCCACGACATTCTTTATCCCAGCCATCTCGAGAACGGTCCTGACAGCCCCTCCGGCTATAACGCCTTTTCCTTTTGGAGCGGCTTTGACTATTGTCGAGCTGGAGGAGAATTTGCCCTCAACGTCGTGAGGTATCGTTCCTCCGAATATCGGGACTTTTATCAGGTTCTTCTTTCCGTCCTCGACGGCTTTTCTTATTGCTGACGCGACCTCGTTGGCCTTTCCTATGCCTAGTCCCACCAGACCGTTGCCGTTGCCCACTATCACAACAGCACGAAAGCCCATCTTCTTCCCGCCTTTTACCACCTTTGTCACGCGGTTGATCTGGACCACTTTTTCCTGAAATTCTTTGTCTTCCCTGTTTCTTTGTTCAGCCACTCTAGCCCTCCTTAGAATTTTAAGCCCGCGCCCCTGGCCGCATCGGCGAGAGCCTTGATCTTACCATGATATCTTTTCTCTCCCCTGTCAAAAACGACCGAAGACAGCCCTTTTTCGGCGGCTTTTTTACCCAGAAGCTCACCGATCTTTTTAGCGGACTCAAGCGTAGGCTTCAGTTCTTTAGATTTGAGGGATTTTTCCACTGTCGAAGCAGAGACCAGCGTGCAGCCCTGCTCATCGTCTATTATCTGGGCGTATATGTGCTTAAGAGTGACCTTGACCCTAAGTCTTGGCCTTTCTTTCGAACCTCTTATGCTTGTAAGTTTGCCTTTCATTTGTTTACCTCGTTTAGCTGGCGGCCTTGGCTGCCGCTTTTCCGGCCTTTCTTCTCACGTACTGGCCTGCGTATTTGATGCCTTTGCCTTTGTAGGGCTCAACAGGTCTGACGAACTTGATATCCGAAGCTACCTGCCCAACAAGCTGCTTGTCAGGGCCGGACACTTTTATCTTGGTCTGCCCTTCTATTGAAAAATCTATCCCGGCCGGAGGCTCTATAGCCACGGGATGCGAGAACCCCATGGAAAGGATGAGCTTTTTCCCTTCTTTGGCAACCCTGTAACCCACGCCGGTGATCTCAAGGTTCTTCTCAAAACCCGAATGCACTCCTTTGATCATATTGGCCAGCAAAGACCGGTAAAGCCCGTGCATGGCCTTATGTTTCTTTATCTCCGTCTTTCTGGATAACTGCAGCAGGTTCCCTTCGATCTTTACTTCGATCGCAGGATCTATCTTTTGCGTCAGGGTGCCTTTTGGGCCCTTCACGCTGACCGAAGCGCCTTCAGCGGTCACGGTGACACCAGAAGGTATCTCTATTGGAGCCTTTCCGATTCTAGACATTATTTTCCCCTCACCATACGTAAAATAGTACTTCGCCGCCGATCTTCATCTTTCGGGCTTCTCTATCCGGCATCACGCCCTTGGAGGTCGTAATTACCGCGGTACCAAACCCGCTCTGGACCTTTGGGAGTTTTGTCCCGCTGACATATATATGCCTGCCGGGCGAGCTGACCCTCTTCATCATGTTGATCGCATTCTTTGATTTGCCCGTGAACTTGAACTTGAGCTTGAGGACCTTGCGGCCGGATTTCACAGACTCCTCAAAACCGGAGATGTATCCTTCTGATTTCAGTATCTCGGCTATCCTGGATTTAAGTTTTGATGAAGGAATGTCCACTCCATCGGCACTGATCCTAATGCCGTTCATTATCCTTGACAACATATCCGCGATCGGGTCTGTTAACGCCATCTTAAGCTCCTTTTAATTCCTGCCTTCCGGCAGGCAAGTCTACCAGCTTGATTTTGTAACCCCAGGGATAACTCCCTGATGGGCCATAGTTCTAAAACATATCCTGCAAAGCCCGAACTTTTTAAGATAAGCCCTCGGGCGGCCGCACTGCCTGCACCTTGACTTTCTCCTTGTGGAGAACTTGACCTTTTTTACCTGTTTCGCGAGCCACGAAGTTTTTCCCACTTATTTTCTCCTGTTCAGGTCCTGAAAGGGACGCCCAGATCCTTAAGCAGGTCCCTTGCTTCGTCATCCGTTTTTGCGGTAGTGCAGATGGTTATATCCATGCCTCTGGTCCTGTCTACCTTGTCGTAGTCCACTTCAGGGAATATCAGCTGTTCGGTGATGCCGAGAGTATAATTCCCTCTGCCGTCGAAAGATTTTGGGGATACTCCCCTGAAATCCCTTATCTTGGGCAGACATATATTTATTAGCTTGTCAAGGAACTGGTACATTCTTTTACCCCTGAGCGTAACCTTGCACCCTATGGGTTGTTTTGCCCTTATCTTGAATCCGGCTATCGACTTTTTGGCTTTTGTGATAAGAGGCTTCTGCCCTGTTATCATCGCCAGCTCCTGGACGGCAATATCCATGGCCTTTGAATCGCTGACCGCAAGCCCCACACCCCTGTTTATGACGATCTTTGTGACCTTGGGCACTTCAAAAACGTTCTTGTACCCGTATTTTTTCATCAGGCTCTTGGACGCTTCTTTATCGTATATTTCTCTTAAAGTCTTGACCATTTTTACTATTTACCCTTGTCTATTATCTCGCCGCATTTCTTGCAGCAACGAAAACCGTCTTTTTTGGCAAGCCGAGAAGGTTTGCCGCAGTGAGGGCACACCACCAACAGCTTGGAGAAGCTGATCGGAAGAAGCTTGTCTATTATGCCGCCCGGAAAATCCCTGGTCGGCTTCTGGTGTTTTTTTGCCACTGCCACTTTCTCTACGACCGCCGCCGACATTTTCGGAAGCACCTTAATTACCTTGGATTTTTTGCCCTTGTCCTTGCCTGAAAGGACCAGAACGGTATCGCCTTTTTTTATCCTTGGCTGCATCTTATATCACCTCTACCGCTAGCGAGATTATTTTCATATAGTTCCTATCCCTCAGCTCACGCGCTACCGGACCAAACACCCTGGTCCCGATCGGGTTGTCCTGATCGTTTATTATCACTGCGGCATTATCATCGAACCTGACGTAAGAACCGTCATCACGCCTTATAGGCTTGTTGACTCGCACTATGACCGCCCTGACCACGGAGCTCTTCTTTACCGTCATATTAGGGGTCGCGTCCTTCACCACTCCGATGATCACGTCGCCCACTCCCGCATATCTCCTGTAAGAGGTGCCGAGTATCCTCACGCAGAGGATCTCTTTTGCTCCGGAATTATCGGCAACATTAAGCCTGGACTGAACTTGTATCATTTTCTTTGTACAATCCTTTGCTACCCAGTATTTTTTCCACTCTCCACCGTTTTATCTTTGAAAGCGGTTTTGTCTCGGCTATGAGGACTATGTCGCCTTCCTTGCAACTGTTGCTCTCGTCATGCGCAAAGAACTTGGAATGTCTGCGCACCGTTTTGCCGTATTTCTTATGGATGAACCTTCTTTCGGCAGAGACCACGACGGTCTTATCCATCTTTGAGCTTACCACTACACCTTCGACCGTTCTTCTATTTGCTCTTTGTTGCATTTGCCTTCTCCCCCGCAATGGTAAGCAGCCTGGCGATATCTTTTCTCATATGTCTCTTTTTAAGAGGATTTTTGGTCTGCCCTGCGGATGATTCTATCCTCAGCTTAAGCAGATCCATCCTGATCTCCTTGACCTTGGAGAGCATTTCTTTCGGATCCATCTGTCTGATATCTTTTGATTTCATATTTACGCCTTTTCCACGAATCTCGTTTTTACCGGCATTTTATGGGCCGCAAGCCTCAAAGCCTCCAAAGCCAGGTCTTTTTTAATACCGGCTATTTCAAAAAGTATGGTCCCGGGTTTCACCACGGCCACAAAATACTCCGGAGCTCCCTTGCCTCCGCCCATCCTGGTGTCAGCGGGGCGGGCCGTGAACGGCTTGTCTGCCATTACGCGTATCCAGACCTTGCCTCCGCGCTTCATATAATGGGTTATGGCTTTTCTTGCGGACTCTATCTGCTTCACCTTGATCCATGCGCCCTCAACGGCCTGTAGCCCGAAATCCCCGAAAGACAGAGAGTTGCCCCTGGAGGCGTAACCTTTCATATTGCCTCTCTGCTGTTTCCTGAACTTTGTCCTGCCCGGTTGCAATACCATTTATTAAAAATCTCCGATCTTTCTATAAAGTCATCTGGGAAACCACTCTCTCTCTGGGCGTGGTTTCGGTTCTCACTGTTTCGGCCTGAGGAAGAACATCTCCCTTATATACCCAAACCTTGACACCTATCTTGCCGTAAAGCGTCATAGCTTCACAGAAACCGTATTCTATCCTCGCTCTGAGAGTGTGCAGAGGCACTCTGCCTTTCCTGTACCATTCTGACCTGGCTATCTCAGCGCCGCCGAGCCTTCCTCCGACCATTACTTTTATGCCCTTGGCGCCGCTTCTGAGGGCTTTCATGACCGCCTGTCTCATAGCGCGCCTGAACATGACCCGTTTCTCCAGCTGGAGAGCTATATTCTCCGCGACCAGCTGCGCATTAGCTTCGGGATTGTTCTCTTCTTTTATGTTTATCTGCACCTGTTTCTTCGTCATGAGGACAACTTCGTCCCTTACAGCTCCGATATCACGCCCCCCCTTGCCTATTATCAGGCCCGGCTTGGCGGTATGGATGTCGATCTCTATCTGATTGGCTCTTCTGGCGATCTTGATCCTGGAAACTCCGGCTTTATACAGTTTGTTCTTCAGAAAGTTCCTGATCTTGGAATCTTCCATCAGATTATCGGAATAGCTCTGCCCTTCGGCATACCAGTTGCTGTCCCAATCATCGACTATACCGAGCCTGAGCCCCCGCGGGTGTATCTTCTGTCCCATCGTTTATCTGTCCTCCACTATCACGGTTATATGACAGGCTCTTTTCATTATCGAGTGAGCTCTGCCTCTTGAAGAAGGCCTGAATCTCTTCATAGGAGTGGAAGGTCCGGCATAGCATTCCGCGACCTCCAGGCTTTCTTTAGGAAGCTTGAAATTGTTCACGGCATTGGCTATGGCCGATTTGAGCGTCACAAGTATGAGCTTGGCGGATGCATGCGGCAAAAAGCTCAATATGGCAACCGCCTCGTCCGCGTTCTTTCCCCTGACCAGGTCAAGGACCCTGTCGACTTTTCTCTGCGATACTCTCTGATATTTGGATATTGCTTTTACTTTCATGATCTGACTTTTTCCTTTAGGTCAGGGCCGCTGATTTGTCGGTTGGAGAGCTGTGCCCCTTGAACGTCCTGGTGGGAGCGAACTCGCCGAGCTTATGGCCGACCATATTCTCTGTGACATATACGGGAATATGCTTAATCCCGTTGTGCACGGCTATGGTAAACCCTATCATTTCCGGTACGATCGTCGATCTTCTGGACCATGTTTTGATTATTCTCTTGTCCCTATCGCTAGAAGCTTTGGCGATCTTCTCCATCAGATGATAATCGACGAACGGTCCTTTTCTTAAAGATCTGGCCATATCCCGCTATTTCCTCCTGACAAGTATGAATCTGTCGGACTGTTTTCTCGGCTTCCTGGTCTTATAACCAAGCGTCGGCTGGCCCCAAGGCGTAACAGGTCCCGGGCGGCCTATCGGAGAGCGGCCTTCGCCGCCGCCGTGCGGGTGATCGCACGGGTTCATGGCGATACCTCTAACCGAAGGTTTGATGCCTCTGTGCCTGTTGCGTCCCGCTTTGCCCAGAGAAATATTTTTTGCGTCAAGGTTGCCGACCTGGCCGATAGTGGCCCTGCAGCGGTCGTCCACGAGCCTCTCTTCACCTGAAGGCAGTTTTAACGTTGCAAATCCCCTGTCCTTTGCGACCAGCACCACGAACCCGCCGGCAGACCTGGCCATCTGACCTCCGCGGCCGTGCCTTAGCTCAACATTGTGAATCGTTGTACCCACCGGTATGCTCTTGAGCGGAAGGGAATTGCCTATCTTTATGTCCGCATCGGAGCCGGACAGGATCTGATCACCTACACGCAATCCAAGCGGACATATTATATATCGGAGCTCCGAATCCTGATATTTCAAAAGAGCTATCCTGGCGTTCCTGTTGGGATCGTATTCTATAGCCTCGACAACCGCCGGAATATTGTCTTTGTCCCTTTTGAAATCTATTATTCTGTATTTCCTTTTGCTGCCTCCGCCCCTGTGCCTGGATGTTATGCGCCCGCTGGAATCTCTGCCTCCCTTTTTGGGCAGCGGCGCGAGCAGGGATTTTTCAGGTTTCTTTTTGGTTATATCGTCAAAAAGAACATCTATCCTCTGTCTTGTACCCGGCGTGAACGGTCTGAATTGTTTCAAGGTCATCTGATCACATGGTCCCTTCGATAAGATCTATTTTTTGCCCGCTCTTCAACTTCACATAAGCCTTTTTCCAGCTGCTGGAACGGCCGAAGGACCTGCCGATCCTTTTGGCTTTTCCCCGGACTTTGGCGGTGTTCACATCCAGCACTTCGACATTAAAGAGCTTCTCTACCGCTCTCTGAATATCGATCTTTGTGGCTGACGGCAGCACCCTAAAAACATACACGGAGTCCATCCTGGCCATTGATGCCTTTTCGGTGACCACCGGGCTCACAATAATATTCTCGTTCTCGCTCATTGTTTTGCTTGGAATCTTTCCTCAAGGTTTGAAACCGCGCTTTTATCAAGCACAAGAGTCCCGTATTTAAGTATATCAAATACAGAGAGGTTTTTGCTTGACACAACTTTGATTTTTGCAATGTTGGCCGCCGCTTTCCTTTCCGCCGGACCGGCAGCGTCAAGAGCCATGACTGCGGAGCTTAATCCCAGGTTTTTCACGATCTGCATGAACATCTTTGTTTTTGGTTCGGAGATCGATATGGCATCGACCACTTTTACCTGGTCAGATTTTACTCGGTCGGCTATGGCCATGTTCAACGCGAGCGCTCTCACTTTTTTGGGAGTGTCCTTTGAATAGTCTCTGGGCTTCGGCCCGAAGATAACGCCTCCGCCTCTCCAAAGAGGGGATCTTGTTGAACCCGCCCTGGCCCTGCCGGTGCCTTTTTGCTTCCAGGGTTTTTTTCCGCCTCCGCGAACCTCTCCCCTGGTCTTAGCCGAAGCCGTCCCCTGTCTGAGAGCGGCTCTTTGGCTCACGAACACCGAATGCACCACGGATTCGTTCACCGGTATGGAAAACACCGAATCGCTAGCTTCAACCGACCCTGCCGGCTTGCCCGCCTTGTCAAATAAAGGTAAAGAAACCATGCTATGCTTTTCCCTTCCTGATTATTATGTACGATCCTTCATATCCGGGCACTGCGCCTCGGAGCAGAATGAGATTCTTATCGGCGTCAACACGGACCACTGACAGGTTCTTGACGGTGACCTGTTCCCCTCCCATGCGGCCGGCAAGTTTTTTGCCCTTATAAACCCTTCCAGGAGTCGTGCCGGCCCCTATAGAGCCGACAAGCCTGTGGGATTTAGAGCCGTGCGACATCGGCCCCCTGCCGAAGTGATGTCTTTTTACCGTTCCAGCAAACCCTTTTCCGATCGAAGTTCCGGTGACTGATACCTTGGCCCCTTCTTTGAAGATATCGGCTTTGACCTGCTGGCCGGGCTGTATCCCTTCGAAGTCATCGCATTTGAACTCCTTTATCATCCTTAGTGATTCTTCAATGCCCGACTTCTTTAAGTGGCCGGCGGCAGCTTTGGATATTTTTTTGGACTTTCCAAAGCCCAGCTGAACCTTCTTGCTGTCATTGTTCTTTGCTACGACAAAACACGGCCCGGCCTCGACCACCGTGACGGGGACCACAGCCCCTGACTTGTCATACACCTGTGTCATCCCTATTTTTCTGCCAATGATTCCCTCTAACATTTTCTTATATCCTTTCGAATCTTGCCTGTGACCTTAAGATAGTTTTATTTCTATGTCCACACCCGCGGGAAGGTCTATCTGCATCAGAGCGTCGACCGTCTGCGGAGCAGGATCAAGTATATCTATCAGTCTCTTGTGGGTCCTTATCTCAAAATGCTCCCTGGATTTTTTGTCCACATGAGGAGATCTGAGCACACAGTACACTTCCTTATCGGTAGGCAGAGGTATAGGCCCGGAGACCGCGGCCCCTGCTCTTTTTGCCGTTTCCATTATTCTCACCGCGGACTGATCGACCACCCTGTGATCGTACCCTTTCAACCGGATCCTGATCTTCTGTCTTTTCATTTTTCCTGTGCCTTCCCTGAATTTTTGAGTATTATCCCCTCAGCGATATTCTTAGGAACTTCTTCATAACAGTTGAACTCCATTGTAAAAGTAGCCCTGCCCTGTGAAGAGGACCTGAGAGCGGTGGAATATCCGAACATCTCAGCCAGCGGCGCCTTGACCTTTATGGTCTGCATGCCCTTGTGAGATTCCATGCCTTCTATCCTGGCACGGCGGCTGTTCAGATCACCCATAACATCACCGAGATATTGTTCCGGCGTGACCACTTCAACCTTCATTATCGGCTCAAGCAGGATCGGCTTAGCTTTCATGAACGCGGACTTGAATGCCATCGACGCGGCGATCTTAAAGGCTATTTCCGAAGAATCGACCTCGTGATATGACCCGTCGAACAGGGTCGCCTTGATGTTGAGTATTGGATATCCGGCCAGAACACCGGAATTCATCGCTTCTTTTATGCCCTCTTCGACCGGCTTTATATATTCCCTGGGCACAACACCGCCTACGATCTTGTTCTCAAACTCGAACTGTTTTTCTTTTGAATGTTCGATCTTCACGAAAACATGGCCGTACTGTCCCCGGCCGCCGGTCTGCTTTATGAATTTACCCTCGGCTTCAGAATGCCCTTTTATGGTCTCTTTATAGGCCACCTGAGGCTTGCCGACATTGGCCTCGACTTTGAATTCACGGAACAGCCTGTCAACAATTATCTCCAGGTGAAGTTCGCCCATACCAGAAATGATGGTCTGCCCGGTCTCCTGGTCGGTCTTGACCGTAAAGGTCGGGTCTTCCTCGGCCAGTTTCTGGAGGGATATCCCGAGTTTTTCCTGGTCAGCCTTGGTCTTAGGCTCAATGGCAACGGATATGACGGTCTCAGGGAATGTCATTTTCTCAAGCACTACGGGAGATTTCTCATCGCAGAGAGTGTCCCCGGTGGTGGTGTTCTTAAGACCGACAGCGGCAGCTATGTCACCGGCAAAGACCTCATCGATCTCGTCCCTTTTGTTGGCATGCATCTGAAGGATGCGGCCTATTCTCTCTTTGTGCCCCTTTGTGGAATTAAGGACATAAGAACCGCTCTTCATTGATCCGGAATACACCCTGAAGAATGTAAGCTTTCCGACGAACGGATCTGACATTATCTTAAAAGCCAGGCCAGAAAAAGGCGCTGAATCAGAAGGGTCTCGGGTCATGTCATCCCCGCTGTCCGGATTTATGCCTTTAACGGGCGGTATATCAACAGGAGAAGGCAGGTAATCTACTATACCATCTATCAGTTTCTGTATGCCCTTGTTCTTGAAAGCCGTCCCGCAAAAAACAGGGACTATCCTTCCTTGTATCGTGAGCTTCCTGATGGAGGATTTTATCTCTTCAACGGTCAGCTTGTGCCCTTCCAGGTACTTGGCCATCAATGTGTCGTCCGCATCCACTGCGGCTTCCACCAGCTTTTCGTGATATCTGTAGGCTTTTGATTTTATATCATCTGGAATATGGTCTTCTCTCATCTTTCCCTCTTCAGCGGAATCAAAGATGTAAGCCTTCATTTCAACAAGATCGACAACTCCCTTGAACGCGTCTTCCGCGCCGATCGGCAGCTGCATGACCACGGTATGGGCCAAAAGCCTTTCCTGCATCATCTTGACCGCGCGTTTAAAATCCGCTCCGACCCTGTCCATCTTGTTGACAAAAGCCATCCTTGGGACATGGTGTTTTACCGCCTGCCTCCAGACCGTTTCGCTCTGAGGCTGAACACCGCCGACAGCACAGAATACCGTGACAACGCCGTCAAGAACCCTCAAAGAACGCTCCACCTCTACGGTAAAGTCGACGTGCCCCGGAGTATCAATGATATTTATCCTGGTATCTTTCCAGAAGCAGGTGGTACAGGCGGAAGTTATGGTTATCCCTCTTTCCTTCTCCTGCTCCATCCAGTCCATGGTAGCGGTCCCTTCATGGACCTCGCCTATCTTGTACAGTTTGCCGGTATAATACAGGATCCTCTCGGTAAGAGTGGTCTTTCCCGCATCAATGTGGGCAGCGATCCCTATATTCCTTGTTCTCTCAAGCGGATAAGCTCTTGGCATTCCTATTTCTCCCTTACCATCTAAAGTGAGCGAAAGCTTTGTTCGCCTCAGCAGTCTTATGAAGGTCTTCCTTCTTTTTCATGGCGCCTCCGGTACCGGAAAAAGCCTCCAGGATCTCCGATGACAGTTTTTCGGCCATGGATTTGCCGCCTCTCGTCTCGGCGCTTTCTTTTATCCACTTCATGGAAATGGATATCCCTCTGTCCCTTTCGACCTCGATAGGTATCTGATAAGTGGAACCGCCGACCCTTCTCGATTTTACTTCCATAACAGGGATAGCGTTCTTGACAGCGGCTTCAAATACTTCGAGAGCAGGTTTGCCGGTCTTTTCTGCGACCGCGCTCATTGCTCTATAGACTATGTTCTCAGCCGTGCTCTTTTTGCCCACCGTCATTATCTTGTTGATGAATTTCTGGACAAGCACGCTGCCGTACTTGGAATCCGGCTGGATCTTACGTTTTGATACATTTCCCCTTCTAGGCATTATTTAAACTCCTTAACCCTTCTTCGGCCTTTTGGCCCCGTATTTGGATCTGCTCTGCAGCCTGTTCTCGACCCCGCCGGTATCGAACGTACCCCTGACTATATGGTACCTGACGCCCGGCAGGTCTTTTACACGTCCGCCTCTTACCAGCACGACAGAGTGTTCCTGAAGATTGTGCCCGATGCCAGGGATATAAGCCGTGACCTCCTGGCCGTTCACAAGTCTCACACGGGCGACTTTTCTGAGCGCTGAGTTGGGCTTTTTCGGGGTTGTTGTATACACCCTCAGGCAAACACCCCTCTTCAGAGGCGACCCGGAGAGAGCCGGAGCTTTGCTCTTTTTCGTTTCCGTCCTTCTCCCTTTCCTTATAAGCTGTTGTATGGTCGGCATCTTTTTACTCCTTTGACTTGTGGGCCGGTTCCGATTCCACATAGCGGTAGCCGGCAAACCCGGTACCGGAAGGGATCAACCGTCCGATTATAACGTTCTCTTTAAGGCCGTACATCTCGTCAGTCTTGCCTCTGACGGCCGCTTCCGTAAGTATTCTCGCCGTTTCCTGGAACGAGCAGGCCGATATGAAGCTGTCGGTCATGAGGGATGCTTTTGTGATGCCGAGCAGGACCGGCGTTGCCGTCGGCTTTTCGCCCTTGGTCTCTTCACAAACCCTGTCAAACTCCACCCTCTCTATAAGCTCGCCCGGCAAAAGCAGGCTGTCGCCCGGAGTGGCAATCCTGACCTTTTTCGTCATCTGACGGACCACGGTCTCAATATGCTTGTCGTGTATCGTCACGCCCTGAGCCCTGTATATCTTCTGTATCTCGTTGACGATCAGTTTCTGGGCGGCATCAGCTCCCTGTATCCTAAGGACATCATGAGGATTGGGCTCGCCGTATGTAAGCTCAGCGCCTTTTTTGATCTTATCACCTTTCGATACCCTGAGTCGGGTCTCGTAAGGAACCAGGTAATCTACTTTTTCGCCGTCGCCCTCTATCGATATCTGCCTGACGCCTTCTTTATCGATAAGGTCAACTTCGCCTTCTATCTCGGAAATGAGCGCCGCATCTTTGGGTTTTCTGGCCTCAAAAAGCTCTTCGACCTTGGGGAGACCCTGAATGATATCCTTGGTCTTTTTTGTATCGGACGTGACTTCCCTTGCGATTATGTCGTAATCGTCCACAAGATCCCCGTCCTTTACCATGAGCTGAGCGCCGGACTGTATCCTGCAGAACTCACCCTGGGCGGTAACAACGGAACCGCCTCTCGAATTTTCCTCCGCGTCGATAACTACCCCCGGGACTTTGGCCGTAACGCCGGCGGCGATCTCCGTACCGAGATCGATATTATCACCGGGCTTAACGAACATTTTGGCCCCTTTGGGGATATCGTATTCTTTCACGACCTTGGGGTTGTATATAAAGGCCATTCCTTCGTTCTCGGCGAGCATTTCCACTACGGTCTTATCGTCGATCTTTTTCTTTCTCTCAATGAAATCGACGCCGAATATCTTGACTTTTCCGCCGGTTGTCACGACCACATAATCATAGGTCGAATCCACTTCGGCTATCACGGTAGAGGCTTTGATCGTCTCGCCGTCTTCCACCTTGACGATAGATCCGACCTGCATCGGGTATATCTCTTCCCTGTTCTTGGATTTGACAGTAATGACCGACTCCCTGGTGACCACAGCGATCTTGTTGTCGAACGCGTCCCTTATCTTACGTATGGAAAGCCCTTCGCCAAAGCTGACCTTACCGGCATGTTTGGCAGTGACCCTGGCCTTTTTGTGAAGCGCCACGCCCCCGATGTGGAATGTTCTCATGGTCAGCTGTGTACCGGGCTCTCCTATGGACTGAGCTGCGATCGTTCCGACCGCTTCGCCGATATCGATAGGATGCCCTGTAGCCAGATTTCTGCCGTAGCACATCTGACATATGCCTTTTTTCATCTGGCAGGTAAGAGGAGCTCTGACCTTAACGTTCTCGATCCCTGCCTCGGAGATCCTTTCGGCTATCTCTTCCGTGATCTCTTCGCCCACGTTAACTATGACCTTCCCGCTGACCGGATCAGTCACTTTTTGAGCCGAATTCCTTCCGGCTATTCTGGCTTTAAGAGGAAGTATCTCGTCAGCGCCCTCCCATATGCTGGAAACCACCAAACCGTTCTTAGTGCCGCAATCCTCGGACGTTATCATAACGTCTTGAGCGACATCCACAAGCCTTCTTGTAAGATACCCGGAATCCGCTGTCCTGAGAGCGGTATCCACAAGACCTTTCCTTGCACCGTAGGACGAAATGAAATATTCTGTTACATTCAGGCCTTCTTTGAAATTGGATTTGATCGGTATGGGATGTATGTCCCCTTCTTTGTCAGCCATGAGACCTCGTATCCCCGAAAGCTGTCTTACCTGGTCCATGGAGCCTCTTGCTCCGGAATAAGCCATAAGGTACACGGAATTGAGCGGCTCCAGCTTAAATTCCCCTATAAGCTCCTGTGTCACGTTCTGCGTGACATCGCTCCATATTTCCATGGTCTTGTTCGCTTTTTCTTTTGAGGTTATGGACTTGTTCCTCTCAAGCTTGCGCAAATGCTCTATTTGTTTCTCGGCCTTATCCACTATCTCTTTCTTGCGCTGAGGCACTTTCAGATCCTCAACGGCTATCGATATGCCCGCCAAGGTGGCATATTTGAAACCGAGCCGCTTTATTTCGTCGGCTATCCCTGCTGTAACGGCAGATCCGAATTTGATATAGCATTCCTTTATAAGGCTCTCGACCTTCTTCTTGTCAAGGGCATAGTTTATGAAAGAAAGAGAACCGGGGGCTCCGCTTCTTTTCACGGCGCGGGTCAGCGTATAATTGAATTTGACCCTTCCCACGGTAGTTTTTATGATCTCGCCGTCCCTTAGAACCTTTATCGGAGTGTGAAGATGTATCTCTTCACAGTCGTGGGCAAGCATGGCCTCGTCATCGCCAGAAAAAACTATCTTTGGCTCTTCGGTATCTGACTCATCCATGTATGTCATATAGTAAGTGCCCAGCACCAGGTCCTGCGAAGGCGTCATCACCGGCCTGCCTGAAGCAGGAGACATAAGATTGTGCGAAGAAAGCATTATTATCCTGGCCTCCACCTGGGCTTCGGGCAGCAGAGGAACGTGTACGGCCATCTGGTCACCGTCAAAGTCGGCGTTGAAGGCCGTGCAGACCAAAGGATGTATCTGTATGGCTTTGCCCTCTACCAACACGGGTTCGAAAGCCTGGATGCCGAGACGGTGAAGCGTAGGGGCTCTGTTCAAAAGCACCACCTGTCCCTGGATAACTTCTTCCAAAATATCCCATACGACCACGTCTTTTCTCTCGATCTGTCTCTTCGCGCTCTTTACGTTCTGCGAAAGGCCTTTTTCGACCAGCTTCCTTATCACAAAAGGTTTGAAAAGCTCAAGTGCCATACCTTTGGGAAGGCCGCATTGATGCATTTTCAGGTGAGGACCGACAACTATGACGGATCTTCCCGAATAATCGACCCTTTTCCCGAGAAGGTTCTGCCTGAAACGACCCTGTTTGCCTTCTATAATATCGGTAAGGGACTTGAGCGGACGTCCCGTGGAACCCGTAACGGCCCTTTTTCTTCTGCCGTTATCTATAAGAACGTCCACGGCTTCCTGAAGCATTCTTTTTTCGTTCCTTATGATCATCTCCGGAGCGCCCATGGCGATCATTTTCTTTAGCCTGTTGTTCCTGTTAAGGACCCTGCGATAAAGATCGTTAAGGTCGCTTGTGGCAAACCTTCCGCCCTCTAGCTGGACCATAGGCCGCAGCTCTGGCGGCATAACGGGAAGGACTTCGATTATCATCCATTCGGGCCGATTGCCTGACATAAGGAATGATTCCGCCACGCGCAGGCGTTTTACGACCTTTATCCTCTTCTGACCGGAGGAGTCTTTCAGCTCTTTCCTCAAGGTCTTTACCATATCCTTCAGATCTATGTTGGAAAGCAGTTCCTTAATGGGCCTTGTCCCTGTATCGGCCTTGAACGCGTTACCGTATTTTTCTTTCAGTTCCTGGTACTGTCCCTCATTGAGCACTTCCCCGACCTTGATCTTGTTCTTGATATCGTCGGACACTTCGGTGACTATATATGAATCGTAGTATATGACCTTGTCGAGCTCGCTGCTCGGGATATCCAGCAAAAGACTGATGTATCCCGGTATGCTCCTGAGGAACCAGATATGCGCCACAGGGACACAAAGCCTTATATGCCCCATGCGCTCGCGTCTGACGCGGGCCGTAGTCACTTCCACCCCGCAGCGTTCGCAGATTATGCCGCGGTATCTGACCCTTCTGTATCTGCCGCAATGGCATTCCCAGTCCTTAACAGGCCCGAATATCTTTTCACAGAAGAGGCCTTTTCTCTCCGGCTTGAAAGTCCTGTAGTTTATGGTCTCCGGTTTTTCGACCTCGCCGTGTGACCAGGAAAGTATCCTTTCCGTGGAAACAAGGCCTATCTTCAGGAAATCAAACCACGTGGAGACTTCTTTAGACATTTTTTCCCGCATCTTGATTATTTCTCCTCATCCAGCGAAGTTCTGGAAAAAAAGCTTCTTGCCCTTGTCTTAGGTCCGGAAGCTTTGGACTCTTCATCGAGGCTGACCTCTTTGCCGTCCTTTGATATCAGTTTGAGATCGAGCGCAAGACTGCGGAGCTCTTTAACGAGCACTTTGAAGGACTCAGGGGTCCCTGGCTTGGACATGGGCTTCCCCTTGATTATGGATTCGTAAACCTTGGCGCGTCCGCCGACATCGTCCGACTTTATGGTCAACAGTTCCTGCAGGCAGTGTGCCGCACCAAAGGCCTCAAGCGCCCACACTTCCATCTCACCCAGCCTCTGTCCGCCGAACTGGGCTTTGCCCCCGAGCGGCTGCTGGGTGATCAGGGAGTAAGGACCGGTGGACCTGGCATGCATCTTGTCGTCCACGAGATGTATAAGCTTGAGAATGTACATGCAGCCGCAAACAACTTTTCTGTCGAACGGCTTTCCGGTACGTCCGTCCCTGAGATCTACCTTGCCGTCCTTGGAAAGCCAGTGAAGACCGGATGTTTTTGCGGCTTCCTCCAGCTCTTTTTCTACAAGATGTATAGAAGCATCCTCTTCGATCGACTCGTCGAACGAAGGGACTTCGTAATACTTGCCCAGGATGCGCGCCGCCTCTCCGAGAAGCAGCTCGAATATCTGGCCTACGTTCATCCTTGAAGGGACACCCAGAGGATTAAGCACAATGTCCAGCGGAGTGCCGTCCGGAAGATAAGGCATGTCCTCTATAGGAAGTATCCTTGAAACAACGCCTTTGTTCCCGTGGCGGCCAGCCATCTTATCCCCGACGGATACTTTTCTCATCTGAGCCACATAGACCCTGATGATCTCATGCACCCCAGGAGGAAGCTCATCGCCTTCCTCCCTGGAAAATGTCCTGACAGCTATGACCTTGCCGTTCTCTCCTGGAGGGACCCTGAGAGAAGTATCTCTCATGTCCCTGGCCTTATCTCCAAATATCGCTCTAAGAAGTTTCTCCTCGGCGGGAAGCTCGGTCTCTCCTTTGGGGGTTACCTTGCCCACAAGGATATCGCCCGGTTTGACCTCCGCGCCGACCCTTATCACACCGCGATCGTCCAAACTTTTTAAAGCGTCCTCACTTACGTTGGGTATCTCTCTCGTGATCTCTTCCCTGCCAAGCTTGGTGGTCCTGATGTCCACCTCAAACCGCTCTATGTGGACGGAAGAGAACACGTCATCCATTACCAAGCGCTCCGATATCAATATGGAATCCTCAAAA